>CATJIW010000052.1 GCA_949740745.1 uncultured Lachnospiraceae bacterium
TCAACGATTTGAAGGCAAGACTTGGCCGCATCATCGTCGGCTATACTTACGGAAAGGTTTCCGAGCAGAAGCCGGTGACGGCTCATGACCTTCACGCAGAAGGCGCCATGACGGCTCTTTTGAAGGACGCCTTAAAGCCCAATCTGGTACAGACTCTGGAGCATGTACCGGCCATCGTACACGGCGGCCCCTTCGCCAACATCGCTCATGGCTGCAACTCCGTGACCGCTACCAAGATGGCGCTGAAGCTGGCGGACTACGCCATCACAGAGGCAGGCTTTGGCGCAGACCTTGGCGCAGAGAAATTCCTGGATATCAAGTGCCGGATGTCCGGCCTTCGTCCCAGCGCAGTTGTGATCGTTGCTACCGTAAGGGCGCTCAAGTACAATGGCGGCGTTCCCAAGGCGGACCTTAACAATGAGAACCTGGAGGCTCTGGAGAAGGGTATGCCCAATCTGTTGAAGCACGTGAGCAACATCAAAAACGTGTACGGATTGCCCTGCGTGGTTGCCATCAATGCATTCCCCACCGATACGAAGGCGGAGCTTGACCTGGTGGAGGCGAAGTGCAAAGAGCTGGGCGTCAACGTGGCCCTGTCCGAGGTATGGGCAAAGGGCGGCGAAGGCGGCGTGAAGCTGGCCGAGGAAGTGATCCGTCTGGTGGAAGAGCCCAACAGCTTTAACTTCTCTTACGAGCTGAGCGGCTCCATCGAGGATAAGTTAAACCAGATCGTACAGAAGATTTACGGCGGTAAGAGAGTGGTCCTGACGGCAGGCGCCCAGAAGCAGGCGAAGCAGCTGGAGGATATGGGATACGGAAACTGCCCCATCTGCGTGGCAAAGACCCAGTACAGCTTAACGGACGATCAGAACAAGCTTGGCGCTCCCACCGACTTTGAGGTGACGGTACGGAATCTGAAGATTTCTGCAGGCGCAGGCTTTATCGTGGCCCTGACCGGAGAGATCATGACCATGCCCGGACTGCCCAAGGTGCCGGCGGCCGAGAAGATCGACGTGGACGAGAGCGGAAAGATCACCGGACTGTTCTAAATAGACTTTCTTTTGTGCTCGTGTGCATATACAGGGGGGACAGTCTTCCGGCTGTCCCTCTTTGTCGAACAAAATTTAACGGAGGTAGAAAAGGATGGGTTTTTCAACCGTGCAGTGTAATGAATTTGTGGAAGTGCTTGCTTCCAAGGCTCCGGTTCCCGGCGGCGGCGGCGCCAGCGCTCTGGTGGGAGCGGTCGGCACGGCTCTCGGAAACATGGTAGGCTCTCTGACCGTGGGCAAAAAGAAATATGCGGACGTGGAAGAGGAGATGTGGGAGCTTAAGGGAAAGGCCGACGCCCTTCAGAAAGAGCTTCTGACCCTGATCGAGCGGGACGCAGAGGTCTTTGAACCCCTCTCTAAGGCATACGGCATGCCGAGAGCCACGGAAGAGGAGAAGGCGGAGAAGGCCCGGGTCATGGAGATCGTCTTAAAGGACGCCTGCTCCGTTCCCATGGAGATCATGGAAAAGTGCTGCGAGGCCCTGGACCTGATCGTGGAATTTGCCGCCAAGGGTTCTGCCCTGGCCATCAGCGACGCCGGCGTGGGAGCCGTTTTCTGTAAGGCGGCCTTACAGGGCGCCAGCCTGAACGTCTACATCAACACCAAGTCCATGGCAGACAGAGAGTATGCGCAAGAGCTGAATCAGAAGGCCGACGCCATGCTTGTGAAATATACAAAGCTGGCCGACGAGGTGTTCGAGAGCGTGCTGGGCCGGTTAAAATAAATTCTGCCGGCGCCGGAAAACGAATTCAATATTTTGTAGGAGGATAAGAGAATGGCAAAGCAGCTGCTTGGAAAAGAAGTTACTGCCGCATTGAATGAAAAGATCATGGGGCAGGTGGCAGAGCTTAAGGAGAAGGGAATCGTTCCCAAGCTGGGAATCGTCCGGGTGGGTGAGAATTCCAGCGATATTTCTTATGAAAAGGGCGCTACCAAGAGATGTGAAACCCTGGGTGTCGAGGTGGAGAAGATCCTCCTTCCGGAGGACATTTCCAAGGAAGAGCTTTTAAAGGTGATCGACAGGGTGAATAAGGACGATTCCATCCACGGCGTCTTAATGTTCCGTCCTCTGCCGAAGCATTTGAAGGCAGATCAGAGCGAGATCGAGAATGCGCTGGATCCTGCCAAGGACGTGGACTGCATGACCGACGGCTCCATGGCCGGCGTTTTCACCGGAAAGCCTCTGGGCTTCCCTCCCTGCACCCCTCAGGCATGCATGGAGATCCTGGATTACTACGGAATCGACTGCAAGGGGAAAAACGCCGTGGTTATCGGCCGGAGCCTGGTGGTAGGCAAGCCTGCGGCCATGATGCTGATGGCGAAGAATGCGACAGTGACCGTGTGCCATACGAGAACGGTCAATACGGCCGAGATCGCGAAGGGCGCCGATATCCTGATTTCTGCGGCGGGCGTGCTGAACAGCCTGACGAAGGACTTCGTAAGCCCCGGACAGGTGGTCATTGACGTGTCCATCAACTGGGATGCGGAGAAGCCCAACAGTAAGGGCGGCAAGGGCGCCATCGCAGGCGATGCAGTCTACAGCGAGATCGAGCCCATCGTTGAGGCCATTACGCCCGTTCCCGGCGGCGTGGGCGCAGTGACCACCTCCGTTCTCGTAGGACATGTGGTGGAAGCGGCCATGCGGACTGTGAAATAAAACAGGGATTTTGGAAACGCGGCTTTTTAAAAAGCTGAAAACCGGCGGCGGCCTGCCCGTGAAGGGAGCCTGCTGCCGGTTTTTGGGTTTCTGAAGGGACAGATCACTAAAAATATGGATCTCTAAAATAACAGAGCCTTTGTGGATCTTATATAAGATTATGCAAAAAAAGAAGTAAGATTTGATGCAAAAGTAAAGAAATGTATGAGAATTTGAAAAGTTTAACCTGAGTATCGGCAAAGTTTCGCATTATGCCCTATGGTATAATATAGATAATGATCAGGTCGATAAAAGTACTTTTATTTGGACAAAAGAAAAATGGTGGATATCGGAAAAACGAGTTTTGGGTTGAAATTGCCGGATATTTATAGTATGATTAATAAATATTCATGAATAAATATGAAAAAGGGTGGGAGAAGAATATGAGAGATCCGAGAATAAACAGTCTGGCCCGTCAGGTTATTAATTATTCCGTACATTTGCAGCCGGGAGAGAAGATCCTGATCGACGTCTGGGACGGGGCGGAGGATTTTGCCATCGCACTGATGGAGCAGGCACAGCAGGCAGGCGGACAGCCTTATGTGAATCTGCAGAGCATGGCCGTGGAACGGGCGTTTATGCTGGGTCTGGACGAGCCGACCATCAAGGGCTGGTATGAATACGAGCTGAACCGCATGAAGGAAATGGATGCCTATGTGGTGGTCCGCCGTCAGGAAAATATCAATGAGTATGCGGACGTACCGGAGGCGAAGAAAAACCTGTACCACAAATATTACGGGCTTTTGCATTACGGCGAGCGCCTCACCAATACCAAATGGTGCGTGCTCCGTTATCCCAACGCTTCCATGGCGCAGCTTTCCGGCATGAGCACGGAGCAGTTTGAGAATTATTATTTCGATACCTGCTGTATTGATTATAAAAAACTCAATGAGGCGGCGGATGCGCTCTGCGGGCTGGCGGCCAAAACGGACAAGGTGCGGATTACGGGTCCGGATACGGATATCAGCTTTTCTGTGAAGGGGCTGTGCGAGCCTCATTCTGCCTGCGGAATCTTTAATGTCCCCTGCGGAGAGACCGGGATGCCGGTGGTGACGGATTCCGCCAACGGGACCATTCATTATAACCTTCCTTCCACCTTCCAGGGCTTCGTCTTTACGGATGTGCGCCTGACCTTGAAGGACGGGCTGATCGTGGAAGCAACATCCAACAACACAAAGCTTATGAATGAAATTTTGGATACGGATGCCAATGCGAGACGGATCGGGGAATTTGCCATCGGCTTCAATCCCGTGATCACGGTGCCGATCAACGATACGCTTTTTGACGAAAAGATGACCGGCTCCCTGCATTTTACGCCGGGGAACAGCACCATCAACCCTTCTGCCATCCATTGGGATTTGGTGACGCTGCAGACTGCGGAAGCCGGAGGCGGCGAAATCTGGTTTGACGACGTCCTGATCCGGAAGGACGGGATTTTTGTCCTTGATTCGTTAAAGCATCTGAACCCGGAAGCGCTTCTGCCGGCCGTGGCGCCCAGGTATTAGAAGCGGACGCAAACATAGTATTAGGAGGAACAAAATGAGCAGGTATATCATCAAAAGACTGCTGTTTATCATTCCCACGCTGCTGCTGGTCGCATTCATCGTGTTATTTATCATGGATCTGACTCCCAGCGATCCGGGAACACTGATCTTAGGAGATAATGCACAGCCGGAAGCCATCGAGGCCCTTAATGAAGAATTGGGCTATAACGATCCCTTCGTGGTCCGGTATGCACGGTTTATCTGGAATGCGGTACGGGGAGACCTGGGCGAGTCCTGGCAGACGGGTCGGTCGGTTACCTCTACCATTGCCCAGCGTCTGCCGGTGACTGCGACGCTGGCCCTGGGTTCCCTGGTCTTCGGATCCCTGATCGGGATCCTGCTGGGGATCCTGTCGGCGGTGAAGCAGTACAGCATCCTGGACTTTTTCAGTACCACTCTGGCCATGGCGCTGGGGGCCTTCCCCAGCTTCTGGGTCGGTATGATGCTGATCCTGATTTTCTCCCTGGGACTGGGCTGGCTTCCGTCCTTCGGCGCAGGCGGGATTAAAAACTTCATCCTTCCCTGGGCCACGGCCGGCTGCTTCATGGTCTCCTCCCTGCTGCGTATGACGAGGACCTCCATGCTGGAGACCATCCGGATGGACTATATCCGGACGGCCCGGGCCAAGGGGCAGACGGAGCGGAAGATCATTACGACCCATGCGCTCCGCAATGCGCTCCTGCCGGTGGTCACGGTGCTTGGAGTCAGCTTCGGCACCATGCTGGCGGGAACCGTTACGGTCGAAACCGTCTTTTCCCTGCCGGGCGTGGGGTTAATGATTATCGAGGGGATCCGTATGAAGGATGTGCCGGTGGTTACCGGAGCGACCGTGGTGCTTGCCGCCATGTTTACCGTTCTGATGCTGTTTGTCGACATCCTGTACGCCTTTATCGATCCCAGGATCAAGGCCAGGTATGCGAAGAAATAAGGGCGGAGCCCGAACAGAAACAACTGTCCCGCGGCAGGCCGGACTGCCCGGCCGGGCGTCTTGCCGGCGTGTGAATAAATAGAGAAAAGGGGTTGTAAAAATGAAGAAAGCTACAGGCTCCGCAAACGGCGTAAGAGTAGTACAGAAAAAGAAAAGCCGTTTCAGAGAGATCTGGGGAAGATTTAAAAAGAATAAAACGGCGATCGTCGGCCTGATCCTGTTCAGCATTGTCCTGCTGATGGTTATCTTTGCCGACGTGCTGGTTCCTTATTCCGCTTCCATCGAACAGAATATCCCGGTCCGTCTGCAGGGACCTTCCGCAGAGCATATCATGGGGACGGACAGCTTCGGACGGGACATTTTTGCCAGGCTGGTCCACGGTTCCAGGAATTCTCTTTTGGTCGGGATCGGCGCCGTTTTCATCGGCATGGTTATCGGCGGGATCCTGGGAGCGGTCAGCGGCTATTACGGCGGGAAGATCGACAATATTATCGTGCGCATCACCGACATGGTCATGTGCATTCCCATGATGCTTTTGGTGCTTACACTGGTGGCGGCCCTGGGCTCCAGCCTGATGAACGTCCTTTTGGCCATGATGATTTCCAACATTCCCGGCTATACCAGGGTGGTCCGGTCGGCGGTGTTAACTGTGGTGGACCAGGATTACATAGAAGCCGCCCATTCCTGCGGCACGCCGAACCGCTGGATCATCTTTAAGCATATCATACCCAATGCCATCGGGCCGATTATCGTGCAGACCACCATGTCCATCGGAAGCATGATCTTAAATGCGGCCGCCATCAGCTTCCTCGGCATGGGCATCCAGCCGCCGACTCCGGAGTGGGGGGCCATGCTCAACGAGGCCAGGAACTTTATGATCGAGTGTCCGTACATGGTCTTCTTCCCCGGCGCGGCCATCGGCATCACTGCGCTGGGACTGAACCTGATGGGCGACGGGCTCCGCGACGCCCTGGATCCCAAGCTGAAAGATTGAGGTGGACGATATGAATAATACAGGTACGGAACAGGCAATTTTAGAGGTACGCAATCTTCACACAATATATCGGACGGACGACGGCGTGGTGAAGGCAGTTAACGGTGTGGATTTTTCTATCAATGAACGGGAGACTGTCGGGCTGGTGGGAGAAACGGGCGCAGGCAAGACTACGCTGGCCTTATCCATTATGCGGCTTCTGCCGGAACGGACCGGGCGGATCCCGGAAGGCGAGATTATCTATAAAGGGGAAAACCTGCTTACGGCAGACAAGGAATATATGCGGCACATCCGCGGCGCCAATATTTCCATGATCTTCCAGGATCCCATGAACGCCCTGAATCCTATTATGTCGGTGGGGGACCAGATTCTGGAATCCCTTGTGATCCATAACGAGGAAAAGCTTTCCGGAGAGGATCTGGATAAGCGTGTGGATGAGCTTCTGGAGCTGGTAGGAATCAGCGCCGGCCGTAAGAACGAATATCCCCATCAGTTTTCCGGCGGCATGAAGCAGAGGATCGTCATCGCCATTGCGCTGGCCTGCAATCCGAAGCTGCTGATCGCCGACGAGCCGACCACTGCGCTGGACGTTACCATCCAGGCGCAGGTCCTTGCACTGATTAATGACCTGCAGCAAAAGCTTGGGACCTCCATGATTATGATTACCCATGACCTGGGCATCGTCGGCAGGACCTGCGACAAGGTCGCTATCATGTATGCGGGAGAGATTATTGAGTTCGGCACGGCGGAGGACGTGTTTAACGGCGAGAAGCATCATCCCTACACCGTCGGGCTTTTCGGGGCAATTCCCAGCCTGACCTCGGAGGCGAAGCGCTTAAAGCCCATTGACGGCCTGATGCCGGATCCCACGGATCTTCCGGAAGGCTGTAAATTCCATCCCCGCTGCCCTCATTGTACGGAAGCGTGTAAGACAGGGGAGCCTTATCTGTATCAGAAAGGCGAGGCTTATATTAAATGTAATCTGTTCAGGGAGGAGAAATAGCCGTGGATACTTTGGTAAAAGGCGACAAATTAAGAAAATATTTCCAGGTCGGCCCCAAGCGGCTTCTGCATGCCGTGGACGATGTGGACGTGGATATCCCGCGGGGCACCACCCTGGGCGTGGTCGGGGAATCCGGCTGCGGCAAGTCGACCCTGGCCAGGGTCGTGCTCGGGCTCCTTCCCAAGACGGGAGGCAAGCTGTATTTTGACGGCAGGGATCTGGATACTTTGTCCAAAAAGGAAAAGGCGGAATACCGCA
>CATJIW010000053.1 GCA_949740745.1 uncultured Lachnospiraceae bacterium
AGGATCACATCCTTGCCACTGACCCATTTCGAAAGCCTGCCCGTAAGCTCGATCTTGATGGCCGAAGGCACCTTGAACCAGGCCTTGCCCGTGGCCATGCCCGCCGCCATATCGGTGCTTCCCACTCCCGTGGAAAACGCTCCCAGCGCCCCGTAGGTACAGGTATGGGAATCCGCCCCGATTACCACGTCGCCTGCCACCACCAGCCCTTTTTCCGGAAGCAGGGCGTGCTCGATCCCCATCTCCCCCACGTCAAAGAAATTGGTGATTTCATGCCTTGCCGCAAACTCCCTCACGCATTTGCAGTGCTCCGCCGACTTGATATCCTTGTTGGGCACAAAATGATCCATGACAAGGGCGATCTTATCCTTGTCAAACACGGAGCTGTCCTTCATTTTCCCGTCCATCTCATGGATCGCCACCGGCGAAGTAATGTCATTCCCCAAAACCAGATCCAGATCCGCCTCGATCAACTGTCCGGCCTCCACGGACGCAAGGTGCGCATGAGCCGCCAGAATCTTCTGCGTCATCGTCATTCCCATATATTGTTCCTCCTGCTAATCGTACTTCCGGAGAACACCGCCCGAACCATTTTCGTCCCCTCCGGCTTTTTCATTCTGCAGCTCATTATATCATCCTCCGGGTCATAATTGAAATACGGATTTTATATGTTTACTATTCCTCCCGGTTATGATATAACAAATATATGTTAAATACACAGGCAGGCGGACGCCTCCCCTGTTCTAATCAAAAATACGGCGTTTGCGAAACGTGAAACTGTCGAAATATTCTGGCAATATGTCCGTCCAATGCCTGCTGCGCCAGACGTTCCGGCAAGCCCAGAACCGCAGAAGTCACTCGGGAATGAATCCCTCCTGCCTTCTCTGGTCTTGCTTCCACGGCGCAAAGGGCCTTTCCCGGAAATATTGCCAGTATATCCAAGGAATTTATGAGGTTCGCAATTTGCGTGAACAGGGGCGACGGACGGCTGCCTGACTCTTACTTGCAATACACCGGCAGGCGGGCTCATCCCTTTTTCTAAGCAAAATGATCGGCTGCTTCTCAGACGCATTTTGCGTGAACAAGGGTGACGGACGACTGCCGTCATCCCCGGAGGCCCTATTTATGGAACAAAATTTATCATTATACCGCATATTTTTCGAAGCAGCCCAGACCGGAAACATCTCCCGCGCCGCCAAAAATCTCTACATCAGCCAGCCGGCCATCAGCAAAGCCATCAGCAAGCTGGAGGACAATCTCCGCCTTCCCCTGTTTATCCGCAACTCCCGCGGAGTCCAGCTTACAGACGAAGGAATGATCCTGTTTGAGCATGTCCGTTCCGCTTTTGAAACCTTAAGCCACGGAGAAGAAGAGCTCAAACGGATGATGGAGCTTGGCGTGGGCCATATCCGCATCGGCGTCAGCACCATGCTCTGCAAATACGTGCTGCTCCCCTGCCTGAAGGAATTCGTCGCCCGCTATCCCCATGTGAAGTTCACCATCCATAACCAGCCTACCCTCCAGACTCTGGAGCTTCTGGAAAAGCAACAGATCGACCTGGGACTGACGGCGGAACCGGCCCACAAAAAAAACCTTATCTTTGACAAGGTAATGGATATAGAAGACGGCTTCGTGGCGACCCCGGCCTACTTAACCAACATGCGCCTCAGGGAAGGGGCCGCCCAGTCCGACGTTTTCCGCAACGGCACGATCCTGATGCTGGAAAAGGGGAACGTAAGCCGTACCTATATTGAGGATCAGCTCAGAGGACGGCATATCGAACCCGCCCACCTTCTGGAGGTTTCTACCATGGACCTCCTGGTGGATTTTGCCAGGATCGGCCTGGGCGCCGGCTGCGTCATCAAAAATTTTGTGCAGGCCGAACTGGAAAACGGCACCTTTACCGAAATCCCCATGTCTCCGCCCATTCCCGGCCGGACCATCGGCTTCGTATATAACGGCCAGGCCGCCCCCTCCAAGGCGCTGGAGATGTTCATCCGGTTTTATCGGCATTTTTACAATTAGCAGCTTTTGCTTTTGAAAAGATCACAGACCTGTTTCTCAAAAATCCGGCAAAGCTGCCCGGATACCCTGCGGGCAGCTTCTGCCGGCTGCGGCACGGCACCCATGCATGCCGCACAGGGCCGCTTTACTTCTTCCCCTATTCACTGTCCGCAGCCAGAAGCCGGCTTCTGTCTGCCTCCGGGATCTTCATGGCCGTCATCGCCTGATCCGCCGTCCACTTCATTGTTTCCATCAAATTCTTCAGCATGGTAAGCAGCGTCTCCTGTTTCACTCTCTCGGACTCCGCCTTCATCTTCTCGGTTTCGGCCCTCATCTCTTCTTCCAGCTCTTTTTTCATCTTTTCATAATCATCCTTCATCAGCTCTCTCAAAGCATCACACATCGCATCGTCACCCCCTCGAATCGTTTCATAGGTTTTTCTGTTTGCCGAAACACTGACCTGAAGAACTGCATCTACATTTTCCCTGTCTCCCGGTTCTGTCAGCCTCACAGCCCTTTTTATAAAAGCTTTTACGTCCTCTTCCTGTACATGTCTGGAAAGAATGCGAAAAGTACTGTGGGCTTTTTTATCCAGCTCTTTAATCACTACAATCTGCGTCCGGAACAGAGACCGGCTTCCGGTAAGATAATAAATGCCGGGATAATGCCTGCGGATCTCCATTCCCAAAAAACTCAGTTTCTTAAACAATCCTCTCGGACAGGCTTCCCTGAAAATGGAAACCGTCAATTCCTCCGCCGGAATCTGATCTACGGTTTTTCCCAGACCTTTATATAAGCAGGCATAGCCCAGCACTTTGAAATAGTCATCAATCGTCAGTCCGTCATCCGGGCTTTTGTATTCGACCACATTATATGTTCGGAACAAATGTCCGATCTCATTTTCCATCGGGGTATCCGTAAGCCTTTTGACAACTAAAAGATCCATGCGGACCGGCTGCTTACTCAGATTGTATTCCTGATTAAATTCCAGGTCCTTTTTATTCGACGAAAACTCAATTTCTGCCGCTCCGTAAAAGCCAGGATGCCATTGAATGCCGGCCATTTCAAGGCTTCCCCTCATCCGCCGCAGATTTTTTTGTCCTTTTCCCGGCATATTCCGCCCTTTCCTGCCAGCGGAACAAAAACGCCGTCTGCATAAAGCTTTCCCATCATTTCCGTCAAGATCCGCCTCTTTGTCCCTGTTCCGCCATATTTTAAATTTTCTCATACGGGGAACCGGCAACCGAACGGTTTAGATGTGCTCCCAGATATGTACTTTCATTTTAGTTATTTTCTCCTTAATTGTCAAGCATTTTTAGAAATTCCGGGCCTGCCCTTTTCCGCGGCGTCCGCTCCTTCGCCGGACCGGGCCCTGCAATCCCCGAAGGGCTTTTATCGTACCGGAAACGGAGTTTCCTGCAGGACGAAAAAACAGAACCGCCATAGGAAAGACCTTATCGACCTTTCCCACGGCGGCCCTGCCTGTTTCCGGACTTTTTTCAGATTCCCGGCTCAGCCTCCCAGATACGCCTTTTTCACGCCGGGATCGTCTGCGATTTCCCTGGAAATCCCCTCCATGGAAACCACCCCGTTTTCCAGGACATAGGCCCTGTGGGAAGTGGCCAGCGCCATGTTGGCGTTCTGTTCCACCAGGAGGATGGTGGTTCCCTGTTTGTTGATGGATTCAATCAGGTCGAAAATCTGCAGCACGATGTTGGGCGCCAGTCCCAGGGACGGCTCATCCAGAAGGAGAAGCTCCGGCTCGTTCATCAGAGCCCTGCCGATGGCCAGCATTTGCTGCTCTCCGCCGGAAAGCGTCCCCGCCAGCTGGGTCATGCGCTCCTTTAACCGGGGAAACAGCTCATAAACCCGCTCAAACCCTGCCGCAATCTTCGCCTTGTCTTTGACAATGTAGGCGCCGAGCCTTAAATTTTCCTCCACCGTCAGGGCCGGAAACACCTCACGGCCTTCCGGAGAAATGCTGATCCCGGCCTTGACGATGGCCGCCGCCGGAGCATTGGTAATATCCTTTCCCTTGAAGGTGATCGTCCCCTGCCTGCTGCGGACCGCAGCGATGATCGTATCGATCAGCGTGGACTTTCCGGCGCCGTTGCTTCCGATCAGGGCGATAATCTCCCCCTGCTTCACCTCCAGGCTCACCCCCTTCAGGGCATGCACGTTTCCATAATACGTATGCAGATCGTTAATTTTCAGCATTCTTCTTCACACCTCCCAGGTAAGCCTCAATAACCCTGGGGTTATTGGCAATTTCTTCCGGAAGGCCCTCTGCAATGGGCTTCCCATGGTCGATCACGTAAATCCGGTCGGAAATATTCATGACCACGCTCATGTCATGCTCGATCAGAATGACCGTGTACCCCTGCTCCTTGAGGCCCCGGATAAATTCCAGAAGCTCTGCAGACTCCTGAGGGTTCATGCCGGCTGCCGGCTCGTCTAAAAGGATCAGCCTTGCGTCGGTGGCAATGGCCCTGGCGATCTCCAGCTTTCTCTGGTCGCCGTAAGGAAGGTTGCTGGCGTAGTCGTCCCTTCGGTCGTCCAGGCCGATGGACTTTAATATCCGAATGGCCTTCACCGTCTTTTCATCCTCAATTTTCCTGTAGCGGGGCGTGCGGAAGGTGCTGTCAAAGAGGCTGTAGCCGGTACGGATATGGGTGCCCACCAGCACATTTTCCACCACCCGCATGTCGTCAAACAGGCGGATGTTCTGAAAGGTCCTGGAGATTCCCGCCTCCACGATCTTCTGAGGCTTCTGGTTATGGATCGGCTTTCCGTCAAAAACGATCTCACCCTCGTCGATCTTATAGACGCCGGTCAGCATATTGAAGATCGTCGTCTTCCCGGCGCCGTTGGGCCCGATAATGCTTACGATCTCACCCTGTTCCACATGGAAGCTCACGTTGTCCACGGCAACGATGCCGCCGAAGCGTTTTGTGATATTCTTTACGTCTAAGTATGCCATGTCTTATCCCTCCACTTCCTTCTTCACGCGCCTGGAAAGCTTATAAGGCACCTGAGACTTCCAGCCAAGGATTCCCTGGGGACGGAACCTCATCATCAGTACCAGAATGACGCCGTAAACGACGAACCGGTAATCCATAAGCGCCCTGGAAAGCTCCGGGAACACGGTCAGGATCAGGGATCCGAGGAAAACGCCCCTGACGGTTCCCATGCCTCCGAGGATGACGATGGAGAGAATAGTCGTCGACGTGTCAAAGGTGAAGGAGTTGGGATCAATGTATCCCATGGTCGTCGCATAATAACCGCCGGCCACCGCACAGATCACGCCGGAAAGGACAAAGGCCAGCACCTTGTAATAAGTAACGTTGATCCCCATCATAATGGCCGCCGTCTCGTCCGTCTTGATCGCCAGGAAGGCCCGGCCCGTCTTTGACTTCACTGCCACGATGCAGAACGCCGTCACCAGAAGCAGCAGAAACAGCATGATAAAATACAGGCCGTTATTTGCCAGGGTCATGGAAGTCCCAAAGAGGGTCGGCTTGGGAATCGGCTTGACGCCAAGGGTGCCTCCCGTCACGTCCTTCCAGTTTTTTAAGATAGTCTTTACGATCTCACCGAAGCCCAGCGTTACAATGGAAAGATAGGAGCCGGAAAGGCGCAGGGTCGGCAGGCCGAGAAGGACGCCGAACAGGGCCGCTACCACCGCCGAAAGAAGCAGGGCCAGCCAGAAATTCATCCCCGCCTTCAGGATCAGAAGGCTGCAGGTATAAGCGCCGATGGCGACGAAGCCCGCATGGCCCAGGGAGATCAGGCCCACATAGCCGACCAGGAGGTTTAGCCCCAGGCCGAACATCACGTATACGCCGATCTTGATCGCCAGGTTCATCACGTACTGGCTGGTTCCCATGAAAGGAAGGCCGATCAGGACGGCGGCACAGACAAGCGCCAGCGGGATCTTGAATTTTCCCACATAATATTCCAGATTATAAATCAATGTTTTCTTCTCTTTCATATGCTTACACCTTCACGATCCCTTTCTTTCCGAACAAACCGTTGGGCTTCACAAGCAGAACGATGATCAGAATGACAAATGCCATGCAGTCTCTCCAGGTAGAGCCTAAGAAGGTGGCCGCCATGCTTTCGGAAACACCGATGACCAGGCCGCCGACGATCGCGCCGGGAAGGCTTCCGATCCCGCCCAGGACCGCCGCCGCAAAAGCTTTTAAACCGGCCATAAAGCCCATGGTGGGATAGACGACCTCATAATAACCGCCGATCAGCACGCCGGCGATGGAAGCGGACACGCCTGCAATAAAGAACGTAAAGGAAATCACGAAATTCACGTTGATCCCCATCATGCTGGCCGCCCTGGCATTCTGCTCCGTCCCCCGCATGGCAAGGCCGACCTTCGTCTTCTTGACAATGACCACCAGGATCGCCATCAGCACCAGGGAGATCAGGCACATGCAGATCTGCTTGGACGTGATCGTAATGCCGCCGATCCGGAAGGAGCCAAAATCAAATACCGCCGGAAAGCTCTTTCTCTCGCTTCCGAAATAAACCGTAAGAAGGTTCTGGATAATATTGGAAATGCCGATGGTCGTGATCAGGGATGCCACCGGGACAGAGCCTTTCTTTCTCAGGGGCTCCAGAGCCGTTTTGTCAATCAGCACGCCGAGGACGCCCGTCAGCAGCAGGCTCAGGACCGCCGCCGGAAGCAGGCCGAACTGGAATCCGACAAACAAAAGGGCCGCATGAGCGCCAAAAGCATATATAGAGCCATGAGAAAAATTAACCAGCCTCAAAATGCCGAACACCATGGAATAGCCTACGGCAATCAGGGCGTATGCCATTCCAAGGGTCAGGCCGTTAAACAATTGTACAATCATCTTTTCTTCTCCTCTTCCATAAGACAGGACCCGCAAACCGACGGGCCGGACGGGAAAGATCCCCCCTCGCATCTATACGACAAAAGGGAGATACGCTCTCCCCTTTGCCGAAATCCTCACCTGTTATGGTTTTCTGTCACCGGAACCTATTCCATGGGAACAAAGGCACCGTCTTTCACCGTCATCTTTACGAATTCCTTCTGGACATCGCCGATCTCGTCAAATTTGGTCTCGCCGGTCACGCCGGGGTAGGTGATCTCGCCCAGCTTCTTCATCACCGTTTCGGAATCGGTCGTGCCGCATTCCTCAATGGCCGTAAGGAGCATGCCGACAGAATCATAAGCCTGAGAAGTCAGAGCACTGGGAGCGCCGCCGAATTTCTCGGTGTAGCCGTCCACATAATTCTTGATGGCCGGATCATCGGAACCGGAGTAGAACAGCACGGGGAAGCACATTCCCTCTACCGCGTCGCCGCCAAGCTCCAGAAGCTGCTCGTCATAAGCGTTGGAGAAGCCGATGATCTGGATGTCCGGATTGATCGCCTTATACTGCTTCGCAACCGGGCCGTCCAGGCTGTACATGCCGACACAGACACAAACGTCCGCACCCGCATCGTTTAACTTCGTGATTGCGGGGCTGTAGTCATCGGAGCTTTCCTCAACCTCTTCATGAGCCACCAGCTCCACCTTGTCGCCCATCTCGGCGATCAGCTCTTCCACGATTGCGCCGGTGGAGGTTCCCCAGTCGGTCATAATGGAGATCACGCCGATCTTGGTCTTGCCCAGGTCATTGACGGCAATGTCAAGTGCCGCGCCCGCCTCGGTACGGATAACCGTGTTGTTTCTGAAAATGTACTCGCCGATACCGGAGTAATCGGGATGAGAGGAGGAAGGAGAGATCTCAATGATCTTGTTTTCCTGATATGTAGGAGCCGCCACCATGCACACGCCGGAAGCGAAATGCCCGATCACGCCGGCCACATCGCCGTCGCTGGCAATCTTCTGTGCGATGGAAGCCGCCTCTTCGGGAGAGTTCTTATCGTCATACTGAACAATCTCCACGGGACGTCCCATGCAACCGCCCTTTGCGTTCCATTCGTCGGCCATCATCGTCGCCGCATTGTAGAAGCCGATTCCGTAGTTTGCATTGTCGCCGGTCATAGGGCCTGCAACTGCGATGCGGATCGGATCCCCGGATGCCTCGGAGCCTCCTTCTGCCTTCGTTTCTCCTGCATCCGCCGCCGTTTCTCCTGCGTCGTCCGCCTTGGTCTCACCGGCCTCTGCCTGAGTCTCAGGCGCCTTGCTCTCTTCCTTGTCGGAGCCGCAGCCGGCCAGGGCCGCCATGGAAAGAACCATCGCCATGAGAACTGCCAATACTTTTTTCATG
>CATJIW010000054.1 GCA_949740745.1 uncultured Lachnospiraceae bacterium
ACGCGGTAATCGGGCAAGAATAATACCGAGGTGATTATCGTGAAAAAGAAGCAAGGATTGCTGGTCATGCTGCTGGGGTGTCTTGTTACCGTGAGCGCCATCGCCGGAGTGCTGGTGTGGCAGGGAGCGGGCAGGAAGGATGAAGAGAACCGTCAACACGCAGAGTCTGAGGGTTCTTCCGAACAACTCTTATGGAATGACGAAGAAACGACAGGTACAAAGGAAGAAACGACGAAAGCCGTGAAAGAGACAAAAGAGACTGTAAAAGAAGCAAGAGAGACGACGTCCGCACGGACGGAGGAAAGGGAGCCTGTGACGGAGGCGCCTACCCTGGAGGCCCGGGTGGAACCGGAAGCGCCCGTGGAAGAGACAGAGGCCCCTTCCGAGGCGCCTGCGGCCGTGTCCCAGGTGCAGACCGTGAACTTCCAGGCAGAGAACGGGCTTCTCTGGCCGGCCGTCGGCAATGTGGTCATGGAGTATTCCATGGACAAGACGGTCTATTTTCCCACGCTGGATCTGTATAAATGCAATCCGGCGGTGCTGATTCAGGGCGAAGTGGGAATGCCGGTCAATGCGGCGGCGGACGCCATCGTGAAGGTGGTGGGCTCCGATGCGGAGATCGGGAATTACGTGACCCTGGATCTTGGAAACGGCTATGAGCTTACCTACGGGCAGCTGGACGAGCCACAGGTGAATCCGGGCGATTACCTGGAGGCGGGCGCCCAGGTCGGGACGCTGGCTTCTCCCACCAAGTATTATGTGGTGGAGGGCGTCAATCTGTATCTTAAGATGACGAAGGACGGCGCTCCCATTGATCCCCTGGATTTCGTGGATTACGCAGAGGACTGAAGGAAAACCGGCATGGATTGGCAGGAGACTGCCAGCCGTGCCGGTTTTTTTATGGTGCCATACAGGCATTTGCGAAACACGGAATTATCGGAATATCCTGGCGGCATGTACCTCCAAAGCCTGCTGCGCCAAAGGTTCCGGCAGGCCAGGAAAGGAGGAAAAGTTAAAAAATTATTTATTTTGACAAAATTTGATTGCGTTTCCATCCAAAATATGGTATTTTCAAACAAAAAGTACTATAAATTAAAAGGAACTAATGGAATTTTAAAACATGAAACTGGCTGAAAGGAATTAAAAAACGGAGGAAACGCCATGAAAACCTGTCTGGCTCATAAAACAGAAGACAGAGAACAGACCTTACGGGAGCATTTGGAGGGGACGGCCAGGCTGGCCGGGGAGTTTGCGGACGCATTCGGGAAGCGGCCTTTAGGAGAATTTACCGGCGGGCTTCATGACGCAGGAAAGGCTTCGAAGGAATTCCAGGCCAGGCTCCGCAGCCCGGATACTGCGGAAACCTGCGACCATTCCACGGCGGGGGCCCTGGAGGCTTTTAAACAAAAGCAGATGACGGCGGCCATGTGCATCATGGGACATCACGGCGGCCTGTTGGACTTCGGCGGGCAGATGGATACCGACATGGCCGGAACGGTCCGGGGACGCATAAAGAAGGGGCTGGAGGGGAAAATTCCGGATTACAGCGGATGGCAGGAGGCATGTCCTTTTCTGCCGGCCTGCGGCGTGCCGGAAATGGATCCCTCACAGACGGCTTTTGGCAGATATATGGAGACGAAATTTTTGTATTCCTCTCTGGTAGACGCAGATTTTCTGGACACGGAGGAATTCATGAACGGAGAACCGGCGCCAAGGAGAAAGGGAGATTCGCTGGAAACGCTGCTTGGACGTTTGGAGGCTTATCTGAAGGAACAGGGCTGGCTGGAGGGAAGGACAGGGATCAACGAAATGCGTTCGGAGCTTCTCCGGACTGCGGCGGCTCATGGACGGAAGGCGGAGCGGGGCATTTATACGCTGACGGTGCCCACGGGAGGCGGAAAGACCGTGAGCAGTCTGTACTGGGCGTTATGCCACGGGGTATCCCATGGAATGGACCGGGTCATCTATGTGATTCCTTATATGAACATCATCGAGCAGACGGCGGGAAGGTTCCGGGAGATCCTGGGGGAAGAAAACGTGCTGGAGCACCATTCGAACGTGGTCTATGAAGAGGATTCCGGAGAGGAGCAGAACCGGCTCCGGCTGGCCAGTGAAAACTGGGACATGCCGGTTGTCGTGACCACTGCGGTCCAGTTCTTCGAATCTCTGTTTCACCATAAACCCTCCCGGTGCAGGAAGCTGCACAATATTGCAAACAGCGTGATTATTTATGACGAGGCACAGATGCTCCCGGTTTCATACTGGACGCCCTGCGTGCACGCGGTGGAGGAGCTGTCCGCCTCCTTCCGGGCGACCCAGGTTCTCTGTACGGCGACTCAGCCTGCGGCTGCCTTTCCAAACGGGACGGCGCCTGCCGAGATTACGAAGGAAACCAAAAAGCAGTTTGAACGGCTGAAACGGGTTACCTTTGTGAACGGCGGGGAGCTGCCGCCGGAGGAGATTGCGGATAAACTGAAATCCTGCAGGCAGGCACTTGCCATTGTCAATACCAGGCGGACGGCAAGGACGCTGTATGAACTGATGGAGGGGCAGGAGGGCAGCTTCCATCTGACGACGATGATGGTTCCGGCCCACAGGGAAGAGGTGCTTTCTGAGATCAGAAGGAGGCTTGAGGAAAAGCTTCCCTGCCTGGTGGCCGCCACCTCCCTGGTGGAGGCCGGGGTAGATCTGGATTTTCCCTATGTGCTCCGGGAACAGGCAGGGCTGGATTCCATTCTGCAGGCGGCAGGGAGATGCAACCGGAACGGAAGGGAGAAACCGGAGGACAGCTTAGTGGAGGTGTTTTCTCTGGAGGGCAGGATCCCGGATTCCATCAGGCAGCAGGTGGATGCGGCCCGTTATATTATGGGAAACTATAAGGAATGGGACTGTCTGGAGGCCGTTGAAGCTTATTTTCGTTTCTGGAGGGAGCTTCGGGGAAAGGAAAACCTGGACCGGAAGAGGATTATGGAGAAGGTGGAGCGGTATGCGTTCCGGGAAATTGCGGAAACCTTCCGGCTGATCGATAACGACATGTATACGGTGTATATCCCCTGGAGGGCCGAAGGGAAACAGCTGGTTTGGGAGCTTCAAAACGGCCGATGCGGCAGGGAGCTTTTCCGGAAGCTGGGAAGGGACGGCGTAAATGTCTATGAATCTCATTACCGGGAGCTTTTGAGGCTGGGAGACCTGGAGCTGATCCGGGGAACGGCAGTTTTGGTCAATGAGAAGCTATATGATCCACAGGCCGGCCTTGCCTTTTCCGCAGAGGAAGGCGCCGCAATTTTTGTTTAGGTTATTTGTGCAACTTGAGTTTCGCAATTGCCTGTTGTTTATTTGAGAGAAAGGAGGAGAGAGATGTCCATAAAACTGGAGGTGTGGGGTGATTACGCATGTTTCTCCAGGCCGGAGCTTAAGACGGAACGGTATACGTACGACGTGATGACGCCGGGAGCGGCGGTGGGGATCCTGGAGGCCGTCTTCTGGCATCCGGGACTCCACTATAAGATTGACCGGATTCATGTGCTGAAGCCCATACAGTTTACAAGTGTGCGGAGAAACGAGGTGAAATCCAAAATCGGGTGTTCCGGAGTGAAAACCGCCATTAAAAACGAAACCTATGGCGGGCTGTATCTGAATACGAAGACGGATATCGTACAGCGGGCGGCCACCGTGCTAAAGAATGTCCGTTATGTGATCGAGGCTCATTTTGACCTGGGCCCGGAAGCCAATGAAACGGACAATCCGGGGAAATTTCAGGATATTTTAAAGCGGAGGGCCAAAAAAGGCCAATGCTATCATCAGCCGTATTTCGGAGTCCGGGAGTTTCCGGCCCATTTTAAGCTGTTGGAGGGGGCGGTCCCGGATTCGGCCTATAAGGGGGTGGAGAAGGATCTGGGGATCATGCTTCATCATATGGAATACACCCCCCGCAGGCTGAAAGACAAAACAACAGTCTATGATGCCGCCCCGGTTTTTTTCCGGGCAGTGCTTTCAGACGGAATTTTGGATCTTTCGGAAAGCGAGGTGCTCCGATGATCTTGTATGAGCTTACGAAATTATACGAGGAACTTGTAAAACAGGGAAAGGCAGGCGCTCCCGGCTGGATGGATGAAAAGGTGTCTTATGGGATCCTTTTGGGAAAGGACGGAAGTGTCCGGCAGCTTTTTTCTTTGAAGGACGAGAAGGGAAAGCCGGGGAAATTAAGGGTGCCGGAGCATCCGGGAAGGACAAGCGGGGTGCTGGCGTTTTTCCTGTGGGACAATGCAGGGTATCTGCTCGGTATGGATAGCGGCGGGAAGCCGGAAAAAGCGGCGGAGCGGTTTGCCGCTTCCCGAAAAAAACATCTGGAGATTCTGGAAGAGGTACATACGGAAGCGGCGGAGGCGGTAAAAAATTTTTTCCGAAGCTGGGATCCAAAGAAGCTTTTGGAGCATGAGGCGCTGGGGCCGGAACGGGAAGAGCTTCTAAAAGGTGCGAACCTGGTCTTTTATTACGAAGGAAAGCCTGTGACGGAGGATCCGGGGATCCGGGAGGCCTGGGAACAGTACAGGAACCGGGAACGGGATGCAGAGACAGGGATCTGCCTGGTTACGGGGGAACGGGAACCTATTGCCAGGCTCCATCCCCTGATCAAAGGGGTGTGGGGAGCCCAGTCCAGCGGGGCGTCGCTGGTATCTTTCAATGCGGAGGCATTTTGTTCCTACGAAATGGAGAGCGGGAGAAACGCCCAGACCGGGGAGCGGGCGGCCGGGGCCTACGGCGCGGCCCTCAATTATCTGCTGTCGGATTCAAAGCGGGTTTTCCGGGCGGGGGACGTGACGGTGATCGGCTGGGTTCGGGAGGGAGAAGGCGTTTATCAGGATCTTTTGATGGCATTTTTAAATCAGGACGATTCGATCCGGGACGCAGATGTCCAGGCCGTCCTTAAAAAGCTGTGCCGGGGCGAGGCGGCGGAATGGAAAGAACGGGAGCTGCGGCCGGATAATGCCTTCTGCATTCTGGGACTTTCCCCCAATGCGGCCCGCCTTTCCGTGCGGTTTTTTTTAAAGAATCAGTTTGGGAAGTGGATGGCCAACATCCGGGCCCATGAGGAGCGGCTGGAGATCGTTCTGCCCGCATTTGTAAAAAAACCGTACCTGCCTTTTTGGGTTATGCTGGATGAAATGAAGGCTCCTGGGGGAAAGGATAAGCTGCCGACCCTGACTGCGGCCCTTCTTCGGTCGGTCCTCATGGATTCCAGATATCCGGAGGAACTGCTTTTTTGTACCTTGCGCAGAATCCGGGCGGATCATGACCTGAACTGGAAGCGGGCGGCCATGTTGAAAGCTTATTTAAAGAAAAACAGCATCGGTGATAAAAATAAGGAGGGATGCAGCGTGGGATTAAAAGCGGAAACGGATCATCAGGCGTATCTTTTGGGAAGGCTGTTCTCTTTGCTGGAGAATGTGCAGCTGACGTCGGCGGGAGGCTCTCTCAATACGACCATTAAAGATCAGTATTTGAACAGCATGTGCAGTACGCCGGCCCTGGTATTTGCCCAGCTCTTAAAGCTGAAGGAAAGCCATATGAAAAAACTGAGACGGGACAGTAAGGGGCTGGCAGTTATTTTAGAGCAGCAGATCACGGAAATCATCGGACGGCTGGAGGTTCCGGTCCCCAGGCAGTTCAGCCTGGAGGAACAGGCAGTATTTATGCTGGGATATTATCATCAGACACAAAAAAGATACGAAAAGAAAGAGGAGGATTAACGATGGGAGAGGCGATCAGGAACCGGTATGATTTTGTGGTATTGTTTGATGTGGAGAACGGGAATCCCAACGGGGACCCGGACAACGGAAATGCGCCCAGGGTGGATCTGGACACGGGGCACGGGATTGTAACAGACGTCTGTCTGAAACGGAAGATCCGCAATTATGTGGAAACCGTGAAGGAAGAGGAACCAGGGTATCAGATATATATTAAGGAAGGAACGCCTTTAAACGTCAAGGATGCCGGAGCCTTTGCGGCGCTTAATATTGACGAGAAAAAGATACCGGCGTTAAAAAAGGACGATCCGGAGTTGGACCGGAGGATCCGGGATTTCATGTGTTCCCGGTTTTTTGACATCCGCGCCTTTGGAGCCGTTATGACCACTTTTGTCAAAGCCTATTTAAACTGCGGACAGGTGCGGGGGCCGGTGCAGTTTGGCTTTGCCCGGTCGGTGGACCCCATTGTTCCGCAGAGCCTGGCCATCACGAGGGTCGCCATTACCACGGAGAGGGATGCGGAAAAAAAGAAGACGGAGATGGGGAGAAAGGAGATCGTTCCCTACGGGCTCTACCGGGCGGAAGGGTTCGTGTCTGCCAACCTGGCAAGGAAAGTGACCGGATTCAGTGAAGCGGACGTGGAACTTTTGTGGGAAGCGATTTTAAATATGTTTGAACATGACCGTTCGGCAGCCAGAGGGAAAATGGCGGTCCGGGAGCTGATTATTTTCAAACATGATTCGGAGCTTGGCAATGCGCCGGCCCATAAGCTGTTTGACGCAGTCAGGGTGAAACGGAAGGAGGCCGAAGTACAGCCCAGATGCTTTGGGGATTATGAAGTGGCCGTTTGTGAAGAAGAGATTCCGGAAGGAGTGACATGTATTCGGAAGAACTGAACGGATATGCAGAAGACGATTACCTGATGCTTTCCGGTATCCAGCATTTCACATTCTGCAAAAGGCAGTGGGCGTTAATCCACCTGGAACAGCAGTGGGAAGAAAACTTGAGAACCGTGGAAGGGAATCTGTTCCATAAGAAGGCTCACGACGGTTATTCCACGGAGAAACGGGGAGATATCCTGATCTCCAGAGGGATGCCCGTGTTTTCCAGAACTCTTGGCACAAACGGAGTCTGCGATGTCGTCGAATTCCATAGGACAGACGGGGAGGGAATTCCTCTGCACGGCAGAACAGGCAGGTATCTGGTTTATCCGGTGGAATATAAAAAGGGCCGGCCGAAGGAGGATGAAACGGATATCCTCCAGATGGCGGCCCAGGCCATGTGCCTGGAGGAGATGCTTGGATGTGAGATCAGGAAAGGCTGTCTGTTTTACGGGGAGATCAGGAGGCGGATCGAGGTGCCCCTGGGCGAGGAGATCCGGAAACAGGTCAAAGAGGCCTTTCGGGAGATGCATCAGTATTATGAACGGAAGCATACGCCGATGGTGAAGCGGACGAAGGCCTGCAATGCCTGTTCTCTGAAGGACCTCTGTCTTCCCCAGTTAATGAAAGGGAAATCGGCGAGAGAATATATTTCCAGGCGGGTAAAGGAGGAAGACGAAAATTGAAGAGACTGCTGAACACGTTGTATGTGACTTCTCCTGACCGGTACCTGTCTCTGGACGGGGAAAACGTGGTGGTCCTGTCGGAGGGCGAGGAGGTGGGGAGAGTGCCTCTCCACAACCTGGAAGCCATCGTGACCCTTGGCTTTGCGGGAGCCAGCCCGGCTTTGATGGGAGCCTGTGCAAAGCGGAACGTGGCACTTTCGTTTCTTTCCCGGTCCGGCCGCTTTCTTGCGAGAGTTTCCGGCGAGAGCCGGGGAAACGTTCTGCTCCGCAAAAAGCAGTATTTCCTGTCGGAGGATGCGGCCGGCAGTCTGGATATCGCTAAAAGCTTCATTACCGGAAAGCTGTTTAACGGAAGATGGGTGCTGGAGCGGGCGACAAGAGACCATGCCATGCGGGTGGACGTGGAACGGCTGAAGCTGGTTTCCGGCAGATTAAAAAATGCGCTGGGGGCCGTACAGGCCTGTGATTCCATGGAGGCCCTCCGGGGGATCGAGGGAGAGGCGGCGAGCCTGTATTTTTCCGTATTTGATGAACTGATCCTTCAGCAAAAAGAAACGTTTTTCTTTCGGGGAAGGAACCGAAGGCCTCCGATGGACGAGGTCAATGCGCTGCTTTCATTTACTTATACGTTGCTGGCCCATATGACTGCGGCCGCACTGGAAACGGTGGGCCTTGACCCTTATGTGGGCTTTCTGCATACGGACCGTCCCGGCAGGGCCTCCCTGGCCCTGGACCTTATGGAAGAGCTGCGGCCGGTATACGCAGACCGTTTTGTGCTTTCCCTAATTAACAAGAGAATCGTTTCGCCCTCCGGATTTTCCAGGAAGGAAAACGGAGCGGTCATTATGGATGACGACACAAGGAAGGCGGTATTATCGGCCTGGCAGACAAGAAAGCAGGAAACCATCAAGTATCCGTTTCTGGAGGTAAAAGTGGAATGGGGTATGGCGGCTTACGCACAGGCGCTGCTTCTGGCACGTTATATCCGGGGCGATCTGGATGCGTATCCGCCGTTTATGTGGAAGTAGGTGAAAAGAGGGATGCTGGTATTGGTTACTTATGACGTCAATACGGAAACGGCGGCTGGGAAAAAGAGACTGCGGCAGGTGGCAAAGCAATGCGTCAACTATGGCACGAGAGTTCAAAATTCCGTCTTTGAATGCGAGATGGATGCTGCCAAATGCAGAGAGGTAAAAGCAATTCTGGAAGAGATTATCGACGTAAAGAAAGACAGCCTGCGTTTTTACTATCTTGGTAATAACTATAAAAATAAGGTGGAGCATATAGGCGTAAAAAACGGCGTGGACATGAAGGCTCCCTTATTTTTGTAGAAGCTTTCAGTGCGAACTTCCAGTACCCATAAAAACTCCGGATGCTTCGCACCGAAATTTATTGAAAATTCTGTACACATATATACTTAAATAGGATAAAATAAGAAATATACAGCGGTATATAGCAGAAATAAACAAATGAAACAAGAGTTTTTGTTGCCAATTTGTTTGTTTTTGCAGTCGCTCCCCACGCGGGAGCGTGGATTGAAATCGATGGTGCATCCGAGTATGTTGAGGCGATTGTTGTCGCTCCCCACGCGGGAGCGTGGATTGAAATTATTGCGCCAACTCGGTATCGAACCGGGCGATAAGTCGCTCCCCACGCGGGAGCGTGGATTGAAATTACGTATGTATTTAGGCCATTCAATTTGATCGTGCGTCGCTCCCCACGCGGGAGCGTGGATTGAAATAGACAGGCCCACTCGAAGGACGCGTTGTAGGCGGTCGCTCCCCACGCGGGAG
>CATJIW010000055.1 GCA_949740745.1 uncultured Lachnospiraceae bacterium
ATCGCAGTGGCTTCGGAGGGCCTTCATAAAGTCAAAGTCCAGCACGTTGGCGCAGTCCAGGCGGATGCCGTCGATGTCAAACTCCTTCACCCAGAAGGTGACGGCGTCCAGGAGATGCTCCCTGACGGCCGGGTTTTGGTGGTTTAAGGCCGGGAGCTCCATATGGCCCTGCCACGCTTCATATGAAAAGGAGTCTCCCAGGGAGCTTTGCTGCCAGAAGTTCACGCCCTTGTACCAGTCTTTGTAAGGGGAGGCCTCCCGGTGTTCCTGAAGGTCCTGAAACGCAAAAAATTCCCTTCCCGTGTGGTTGAACACGCCGTCCACCACCACATAAATGCCGGCCTCATGGCACTGGGATACGAATTGTTTAAAATCTTCATTGGTGCCGAGACGCATGTCCACCAGCCTGAAATCCCTGGTGTCATAACCATGTTTGGTAGATTCAAAGAGGGGGCCTATATAAATGGCTGAAACGCCGAGCTTCTTTAGATGGGGGATCCAGGCGCCTAACTCCGGGAACCGGTCCGCCGGCTTTTCTGTGTGATTTTCCCTGGGAGCGCCGACCATTCCAAGGGGATACATATGATAAAAAACGCTGTTGTCATACCAGGCTGACATTGTACTACCTCCTGTTTTTTTGCTGTTTATATTTTACCAATTATGTGGAATAAGGTCAAGATCTTTGCGGATATTGCGGACTTTTTTGTGCAATGTGTGGAAGTGGAAGGAGGGATGCTTTCATATGTTTCTAAAACAAGAAAGCCAGGCGGACGGAACCTGCCTGCCTGGCTGCATCCGGCCTACGGGCTGATGGGGGCGCTGAACCCCAGCCGCTTGGCCTGCCTTAAGAGAAACTGATAACGGATCCCGGCGGCTTTTAAGGTGTAACTGTAATAGTCGATCAGGGCCGGGTCCGTCACCTGTTCAAAATTGTTGAGGGCAACGTCGATGGTTTTTTGGGTTTCCAGGATATCGTTCCATAACTGGGCTCGCTTCATGGCATAATCTCCTCTCTAACCCAAGTATGGGAATAAATGGAGGAAATTATACAAAGGCCTCCTTTTTCTCAGACGGTGACGTCCAGAGACATGCCGTCCGGAACCGATGCGGAAACCTCTCCGCCCGTGGCGGCTTCCATGCCGGAGGCTGCGTCAAGGGAGGGAGCGGAGGCGCTGCTCATGCCGGAAAGGGATGCAAGGGTCTCGGAGGAAGCGTTCTTTTGGTCCTCTGCCAGCTCCTTGTCCGCATAATTCTTTTCGTCCCTGCGGCGCTTTTTCCGCCTGGTTTTCAGTTCATCCTCGATCTGTTCTGCCTTTTCCTTTTCAGCTTTTTCTACGGCCCGCTTCTGCTCCCGTTCCAGATCCTCCTCTTTGCCAAGGTGCTTCAGCTTTTTCTCGATGCGCTTCATCAGCTTTTCCATCCGCCTGATCTGGGCGGCCAGCTTTTTGGCGTCGTCGCCTTTGGCTGTGGCGGCAGATGCCTTCAGGTTCACCAGCGCCCTGGTGGCCTTTCCGAATACCTGAAGGACGTCCAGTTTCGTTTCCGCTCTTGCCAGCATGGCTGCGAGCTGGCCCACCGAATCCTCCGGCGCAGAGGATTTCATCTGGAGGCCTTCGGAATCGTCCGGCTGCCGGATGGGAGAAAATCCGGGAGAGGCGGGGAAAAGCCCCTGTTCCTGTTCCGCCGCTTCCTCCCTGACTGAAGAAAGGAAAACGTCGGTTCTCGCTTCTTCCGCCAGCTCCGGTTTTTTTCCGCCAGCGTCCTCTTTTGCCTGTTCACTGCCTGAAAGGGCTTCCGTTTCCGTCTTTGCCGCAATTATTTGCTCCTGCCTAGCGGCTTTGTCTGCCGCCTGGGCCTTCGCCGGCTGACGGGCCGTGCCTGCGCTGCAGGCTCTTCCTGTCGTGCTTATGATCATTTCCTGACCCCTCCCCCCGTTTGGACTGTCTGTTTGTTTTCTCTGTGTCCGGCTTTTTGCCGGGATATATTATATATATCGGCGGCCTTTCGGATTTTCAAACCGGCTTTTGCCGGAAATGCCGTCGTTTTCCGGTTTATTTCCAAAAAATAAAAAGTATTAAAAAAACAGAAATTACCGGTATTCTATTGACAAGCCCTCTGCTTTGAGGCATAATCGAACCATCAGATCGAACCTGTCCTTATTCAGGGCAGAAATCCCAAACATTCAGTTACATGATACGTGGAGGAAGCCGGTGGAATACCTGTTTTTTGTGGTATGCCTGACAGCGGCGGCGACAGATCTTCTTTGGAGGCGGATCCCGAATATCTGGCTTGGAAGCTGGTTTTTAACGGGGCTTTTGCTTACGGGGCTTGGAATGGTTCCCATGCAGGGAGCAGGCCCCGGAGCGGAGACGTTTCTGCAGGAGCTTTGGTCCTGGCAGGCGGAAATCATCTATCTTGGCCGCGCGGCGGCGGCTTATCTGCTTCTGTATCCAGCCTGGCGGCTTCGGGTGGCCGGTGCGGGAGACGTGAAGCTTGGCAGCGTCATGGCAGCCTTTCTGGGGCTCCGGGTCTTTGTCCGGAGCATGATCTGCAGTTTGTTTTTCGGAAGTATCCTGTCTTTTTTCTATCTGGTCTTTACAAAAAGCCTCCGGCGGCGGATGGGCGTGTTTCTGGCCTGGCTCAGGCAATGCATTTCCAACGGAAGATGGATCCCTTACAGAAAGGAACGGGATCTGGACGGGACGATTCCCTTTGCCCCGGCAGTTCTGGCAGGCTACCTTGTAGTCTGGAGCTTTTCGTGACGGCAGGGAAAGGACAGAAGCGGTTTTCAGTTTGAGAAAGGAAGTGGAAAATGAGACGGACCTGTATCGGGATTTATGGGACGGAAGGGGATTATGTCCGAAAGCTGGCAGGCTATATCCGCAGAAGGTGCAGCGACGGCCTGGAGGTAAAGGCATTTACAAAAAAGGAAGCGTTAAAAGAATGCCTGGAGCAGGGAGGCGTGGACTGCATGCTGGCGGAGCCGGACGGAGAGTCTCTTTGTAGCGAATATAACGTTTGGACGGCCCTTCTTTGCGAGGAAGGGTCGGAAACGGAGGCGGGAGGAATTGTCCGTATTGAAAAGTATCAGTCGGCGGAACAGATCTGGAGGCTGCTTTTAAAGTCCGGAGGAGAACGGCTGGCCGGCGCCGGTGCAGTCTTTGCGGCGAAGGATGCGGATACGGTTTTTATCGGGATTGCTTCCCCGGTCCACGGCTGTGGAAAAACTTCTCTGGGCCTTTGTGCCGGACGGCTGCTGGGGCAGAAGGAGCGGACCCTGTTCCTTACTCTGGATGAGTTTTCCTGTCTTCCGGAGATCCTGGGGGAGGGAAGCGTGCCGGCCGAGCTTTCGGAGCTTTACTATTATTACAGTCAGGGAGAGCTTTCTGCCGCCAGGCTTCAGTCGGCCCTTTGCAGGTGGGGAGAGGCGGAATACCTTGTGCCGGCCGGGGAGATGGAGGACCTTTACCGGGAGGGAGGGCCTTATGAAACCGGGTTTTTCCGGACGCTGGCGCAGGCCGGGGCTTACCGGTACGTGGTCATCGATCTGGGCAACAGCCTGTTTCGGAAGGAGGAGCTTCTCGGTATGTGTGAAAGGCTGTATGTGCCGGAACAGAACCTGCCGGGAGGCAGGATCCGCATGGAGTGCTTTTATCAGTGGCTGGAACGAAGGGGGCTTTCCGCACGGGCGGTCAGGTGCCGCATTCCCTGGGATGCGGGACGCTGCCGGCCGGATGCGCTCCGCCTGGCCTTTCTCTCGGAAACGGGAGAGGCCGTGCGGAGGCTCCTTCAAAGGGACGGCTTTTTACCGGAGGAGGCGGGCTGACCCATGAGAGCAGGGAGAGGAAGCGGTGCGGAAAACTGCCGGGGAGAGCGGGAGCGCCGTCAGGCGGAACGGGAGGAGGAGATGAGGAAGCGGCTTCTTGTCCGCCTGGAATCAGAGGGAGCGGTGTCTGATGAACGGCTTCTTGGGTTTATCGATGAAGCGATTGTGGAGGAAAACAGGAGGGAGCCGATTCCTCTGGAACGGAGGATCCCGCTGCGGACGGCGTTATTTAACAGCCTGAGGCGGCTGGACGTGATCCAGGAGCTTTTGGAGGATGAAACGGTGACGGAGATTATGATCAACGGGCCGGACCGGATCTTCATTGAGCGGAGAGGACGGCTTTTTGAAAGCGGGAAACGGTTTTCCTCCAGAGAAAAGCTGGAGGACGTGATCCAGCAGATCGTTTCCAGGGTCAATCGGACCGTCAACGAGGCCAATCCGATCGTGGACGCCAGGCTGGAGGACGGCTCCAGAGTCAATGTGGTGCTCCGGGCGGCGGCTATCGACGGCCCGGCGGTGACCATTCGGAAATTCGGGAAGACCGGGTTTTCGCTGGAGGAGCTGGTGAAAACCGGGATGCTGACCGGGGAAGCGGCGGAATTTTTGAAGGAATGCGTCCGGAAGCGGAAAAATATTTTTGTATCCGGAGGAACGGGAAGCGGAAAGACCACTTTTTTAAATGCCCTTTCTGCGTGGATCCCTTCCGGGGAACGGATTATCACCATAGAAGATTCGGCGGAGCTTAAGCTGCAGAATCTGGACAACCTGGTCCGGCTGGAGGCGCGGCGGTCCGCCGGGGAAGGGGAACGGGAGATCACGATACGGGATCTGATCAAAACGGCTCTTCGGATGAGGCCCAGCCGGATCATTGTCGGAGAGGTGAGGGACGGTGCCTGCCTGGATATGCTTCAGGCCATGAATACGGGGCACGACGGTTCCATGTCCACCGGTCACGCCAGATCGGCAAGGGACATGATGGCCCGGCTGGAAACCATGGCGATGATGGGAGGGGAGCTGCCTTTGACGGCGGTCCGGGAACAGATCGCCTCGGCCATTGATATTATGGTGCATCTTTGCAGGAGCCGGGACGGCAGCAGGAAGGCAGAGACGATTTTGGAGGTGCGGGGATATGACAGGGGCAGGGAGGAGTATCGGTTTTGCAGCCTCTATGAAAGAAACCGGGAAACGGGAGAGCTGGAGGCGGCAAAAGATAAGACGGAAAGGGACTGCAGATAGCGGAAGGAGGCTTCTCTGCCTGCTTAAGGCAGAGGGGGCGGCCGGAATGTCTGCCTATGTGTTTTACCGGAGCGTTCTGGCATTTGTGCTTTTGCAGCCGCTGGCCTTTTGTCTGGCAAGGGTTATCAGGCGGAAGGAGGAGCAGCGGAAGGAACAGAGGCTGGGCGGCCAGTTTAAAGACGGGCTGCTTGCGCTGGCGGCCTCTCTGCGGGCGGGACATTCGGCGGAAAACGCCTTTCAGGATGCGGCAGAGGAGCTGGCCTTCCTCTATGGGCCGGAGGAAAGGATCACCTGTGAATTTCAGCGGGTGAGCGCCCGGACGAGGATGAATGTGCCTCTGGAGCAGGCGGTGAGAGAGCTGGCGGACCGCTGCAGCCTTCCCGATATCCGGACCTTTTCCGAGGTGTTTTCGGCAGCCAGGCGGACGGGAGGAGAGCTGGGGCGGGTGATTTTGGACACGGTGCAGACCATTGCCGGCCGGCTGGAGGTGCGGGAGGAGATCGATACCATGCTGCGGGGCAAGCAGTATGAGCAGAAGGTCATGAGGGCGGTCCCGCCCCTTCTGCTGATCTACATGGATCTGACGTCTCCGGGTTTTTTCGCAGTGCTTTACGGAACTTTTTTGGGACGGGGGATCATGACGGGCTGCCTGGCCGTATATCTGACGGCGCTTTGGCTGGCAGAGAAAATATCGGATATCCGGGTATGACGGGGAACCATTCCGGCGGCCGGATGGGCAGAAAGAAGGAGGAGCCTGATGGGAAAAGCGGGAATGTGGGCGGTGGATCGGTACCGGAGTTTTCGGAAGCTTTGCAGAAAGCCTCCGGTACCGGCCGGGCGGATCCGCAGGATCCGTAAGCTGTATCCGGCCGGAAGGCCGGAGGAGATTCTGCGGAGGCTGGACGGACAAATGATTTCCAGACTTGGAACGGCCTTTTTGGCGGGAAGCATTCTGTGCGGGGCGGTTTTATGGGCAGGAGGCGGGGCGGAGCAGGTATCTTCCCTGGAACGGCCGGCCCCTGGCGGGAAGGAAGCCGTCTATGAGCTGGAGGCAGAGAAGGAGGACGGCACCAGGCTGCCGGTCGAGGTGAAGCTGCCGGAGCAGACGCTTACCAGGGAGGAGGCAGAAAAACGGCTGGAGCAGGCTTATGCGGAGATCTGCCTGAGCATGCTGGGGGAAAATGAAAGTGCCGGCCGTGTGGAACAGGATCTGGAGCTGCCGGAAAAGGTCCTTGGCGGCGCGGTCCGGGCAGAGTGGACCTCAGGGTCCAGGGAGCTTTTCAATGACTGGGGAGAGCTTATGAAACGGCCGGGAGAGATTTCCGCAGAGGGAGAGAGGGGGGTTTACGGGCTTTTGCTAAGCTGCGGCGGATACGAGCGTCAGTATGAGATCTGGCTGACGGTTTATCCTGCGGCCCGGACAGAGGAGGAAATGCTTCAGGAAGCCGTGGAAGCGGGGCTGGAGCATAAAAAAACGGAGCAGGAAAAAACGATGGAGCTTCCGGAAAGCTGGGAGGGGGAACGGCTTACCTGGTTTTTGAAAAAAGAAGACGGAGCCGGCGTCTGGATCTTCTGGCTCGTACCCCTTGTCTGTATTCTGCTTGCGGTAAGGAACAGGCAGCAGGAGAAGGAGAGGCTAAAGGAGCGGGAGAGGGAGATGCTGATGGACTATCCGGAGCTGGTATCTAAATTTACGGTGCTTTTGCAGGCGGGGCTTGCGGCCAGGAATGTATGGGAAAGGATGGTAACGGAATATGGAGAGCAGAAGGAGTCGGGCAAGAAGCCCAGATATGCGTATGAGGAAATGGAGCTTACCTGGAATCAGATGAAAAACGGCATGTACGAGAGCCGGGCCTACGGGGAGTTCGGCAGGCGGTGCGGCCTTCACGGCTACATGAAGTTCGGGGCCCTTTTGGAACAGAATCTCCGCCAGGGGACGACGGGGCTTGCATTCAGGCTGAAGGAAGAGGCGGAGCTTGCTTTTGAGGAACGGAAGAACCTGGCCAGGCGTTTGGGAGAGGAAGCAGAGACAAGGCTGATGCTTCCGATGTTCCTGATGCTGTTTATGGTATTGACGGTGATCATGGTGCCTGCATTCCTGTCCTTTTAAACGGAGGGGCGTTTGGAGCGGACAGGGAAGGATTCGGAAAGGAAGAGAAAATGATGACAGAGAGATTCGGAATGGAATATGAAGCTAAGGTGCCGGACTTCTGGCAGGAGGATACGGCAGTGGGCGTGGTAGAGATCATCCTGATCCTGGTGGTGCTGATTTCGCTGGTCCTGATCTTCAAAAAACAGCTTACCGCCCTGGTGAAGGGGATTTTTGCCCAGATAAACAGTGCGGCGTCCGGGATCTATTGACCGGGAAGAGGAACTGCAGGGGAAGCGTCGGCGTTTTTTTTGCCCTGATCCTTACGACGATCCTTGCGGTGATCTGCACAAGCCTGGAGTCGGCCCGCCATGCGGCCCTCTCTTACCTGACGGCACAGGCGGGGGAGTCGGCGCTGGAATCGGTGTTTGCCGGATACTATAAGCCGCTCTGGGAGCAGTATCATCTGTTTTTTATGGCGGACGGGCCGGGCTTTGTGCCGGCAGCAGAGGAGACGCTTGCCTGTTACGAGGAGCCCGGAAACGGACGGAGGGGGACAGACCTGATGGCGTTCCGGACGGAGGAGGTGATCCTGCAGGATCTGATTACGGCAGTGGATCAGGGAGGAGAAACGTTTTTGCAGGCAGTTATGGCGGATATGGAAAACCATGGAGCGGAGGAGCTTGCGGAAGCTCTTCTTGGACGGTCGGAGCTTGTGAAGGAAGCGGAGACCGTTTCCGGATACATCGGGAGCCTGTCGGAATATGAGGAAACGGTTTCCGGCATGGAGGAGCGCTTCTTTGCCCTGGAGGGACAGGGATACCGGCTGAGAAAGGCTTATGAGAGTCTGGAGGCGGCTTTGGAGGAGGGGACTCTGACGGAAGAGGCGGGAAGAGAGCTTCTTGGCGAGGCGCAGAGCCTGGCGGCGGAAACCTTCAGGCAGACGGAAGAATGCTATGGAGCGATCCTTGCGGGGGCAGAGGAATTAAAAAGCAGCCTGGAACGGGAGGCGGCCAGACTGTCGGAACAGAAGGAAACCGTCAGTCAGGCATCCTATGAGCAGATGGAGTCGGAATTTGAAAATCTGACGGAATATACCAGAGAGGACGGCAGCAGGAGGACGGCGGCCAAACAGGCAAAGGGGCTTTTGGAAGAATGTGCGGGAGATCTTGCCGGCGTAAGGGCCTGGAAGGACGGAGCCGCCAGCGAAGAACTGAAAGAAACCGTAAAAAAGGGTTCCGGGGCACTGCAGGTTTTTGAGGGAAAGAACGCCGGAACCAGACAAAAAAGCGAACTTTTGGAGATGGTAAAGGCATGGAAAGACAATGGTATCCTCGGATTAGTCCTGGAAAACGAAAAAACGGTTTCCGACAGGAGGCTTTCGGAAAAAGCCGGCCTGCCGGAGACAGTACGGGAGGAGGCGGGCGGCAGGCCGGTTTCCGCCCTGGAAAAGGGAGCGGTGGTCCTTTATGGGGCCGGCCATTTCGGCCGGTTCGGAGAGGAAAAAGAAAGTACTGCCCTGGCGTATGAGGTGGAATACCTTTTGGGAGGATTGAAAAGCGACCGGGAGAATCTGACGAAAACGGCAGAAAAGCTGCTGGCGGTGCGGAGCGGCATGAATTTTCTGTATCTGCTCACGGATACGGGAAAGCAGGCAGAGGCGGAGGCTCTGGCGGCTGCGCTGGCAGGCTTTACCGGGATCTATCCGCTGGTGAAGCTTGTAAAGGGGATCCTTCTGGGAGCCTGGGCGTTTGCAGAAGCCGTCAGCGACGTGCGGATTCTCTATCAGGGGGGGCAGGTGCCCCTTGTAAAGACCGGAAAGGACTGGAGGCTTTCCCTGGAAGGAGCGGCGGATGCGGCTTCGTATGAAACCGGGGCAAAGGAAGAGAAGGGTATCTGGAATTACGAAGGGTATCTTTGTATCCTTCTGTGCATGGGTGACGCCAGGGAGCAGTGCTTTCGCATGATGGAACTGATCGAGGCAAACCTGCGGAAACAGGATTCCGGGTTTTTCATGGAAAACTGCATTTCTTATGCGCTGGCAGAATTCCGCTTTCAGGCGGAGCCGCTGTTTTTCCATCTGCCGTTGTCCGGAAATTCCGGATACCGGTTTTCTAAGACGGCGGCTTACGGGTATTACGGGCTGCCCCAGACAGAAAAATAAACGGACAATTGTATTTCAGTTTCGCAATTATCGGGAATAAAGCAGGAAGGGAGGTGGAGACAGGTGCCCTTTTCCACAGATCAACTGAAAAAAACTGAAAAAATACCTCTCCAGGCGCAGAATAAAACAGGTTCAGGATCGATGCAGGATGGTGCCGGTTCTTTCCGGACAAGGGGGAAGAGGGCATCTGCCTCCGCCTTCTTCGGTGGAGTAAAAGGAAGCATGACGGTGGAAGCGGCCCTTCTGATGAGCTTTTTCCTGCTGGCAGTCAGCCTTTTGTTCTATTTTTTCTTTCTGATAGAGTTTCAGGTGGAGCTGCAGTTTGCAATGGAGCGGAAGGTGCATGAGGCCGCGGCCCGCAGGCCGGAGAGCCCTCCGGGAATACAGCTGCTGCAAAGATCCGTGAGACAGGAGCTTTTGGAGGAGGGGAAGGGGATTGCACCGGGAAACGGAGGCGTCCGCCTGGTACAGAACAAAGAGGAAGGCTTCCTGGACGTGACGGCTGTGTTTGAGGCGGGGCCGGCGGTAAATATGTTCGGGCCGCTTCGGGGGACTTATGTCCGGCGCTGCAGACGCAGGCTCTGGACAGGACAGGAATCCATAAGAGGAGCAGGAGGGCAGGAAGCAGAATCGGAGCAGGACTACGTTTATATCACGCAGAAGGGGACGGTATCTCACAGGAATCGGGACTGCTCTTATCTGCGGCCGTCGGTGCATCCGGAGTCTTTTAGCAGCTTGCCGGACTTAAGAAGTGCCGACGGAAGCAGATACTACCCCTGCGAGCGGTGCATAAGGGGGCCGGATAACCGGCAGACCGTATATATTACGGACTACGGGAACCGGTATCATGGCAGCAGGGGCTGCGGCAGCCTGAACCGGTGGGTGATAAAGATACCCGCAGAGGAAGCGAGCGGGAGGCCGTTTTGCAGCAAGTGCAAAGGAGGATAAGGAGGTATCGGTGACAGAATTTCGAACAGGTTGTATGGTGGTATTTCTGGCAGTCTGCAGCATTGTGGATATCCGTTTCCGGCGGCTGCCTTTCTGGCTTCTTGGTGCGGGGCTTGCCGGGGGAACGGTTTTGGAGCTTCTGGAGCATGGCGCCGGGACGGCTCTGCTTTGGAATCTGGTGCCGGGGGCGGTTCTTATTCTTGCCGCCCTTGCCGCTCCGAAGCAGCTTGGCATCGGGGACGGATGGATGCTTATGGCGGCGGGGGCCGCATCGGGGTGGGAAATGAGCCTGCTCCTTCTGGAAGGGGGCCTGTTCCTTATGTTTCCGGCAGCGTTTTTCTGGGCAGTCATCCGGAAAAAACGGGAACGGGAGCTGCCTTTTGCGCCGTTTATGCTGGCGGCCGGCCTGTGCAGCCTGGCGGTATTGTGATTGCGGGGAACCGGAGACTATTTGGTGAAAGGGTTTGAAAGGACAGGAGGGACTATGAAGCGAAGGAAGGGTCTCAGAGGAAGCTATACGGTGGAGGCGGCCGTTCTTATTCCCCTTGGATTCGGGCTGGTGCTGTTTTTGATTTCCTGCGCACTGTTTCTGCATGACCGGACCGCCGCCTGCGCCTGGGTTCACGAAACGGCAGTGTGGGAGGGCTTCCAGAAAAGAGAAGAGGGAAGCGGGGATTTTTCTGCGGCGGTTCTTGTGACAGAAACAAGGGAGCTGACGTCGCAGAGAGGGAAGGAGGTAACGGTCATCTGCGAGGGGAATGAACGGTTTATGCCGTCCTTTGTCAGGGGGCTGTTTGCCCTTGAAGCGCCTTATGTGGAAGAATCGGAGCATGTGAGACGGGTATACGGCGAAGAGGAGGTACGGCTGAGAGGGCTTTTGGAAGGAGTGTATGAACGGTGGAAGTGATTTATAAGAGAGAACGGGGACATAATTATATTTTGTTTCCCGGAAAGGAGGAGGCGGGGGATCAGACGGAGATGCTGCGGCGGAACCAGATTCTGGGAATGGCGTGTTTTTATACGGAATGGGAGGATAATCAAAGATATTATGGCTATGACATTACCGGGGCAAAACCGCTAGGACAGCTGCTGGAGGTTAGGCCCTTTACCAGGAAGGAGGCAGAAGGGCTGATTGAGGAACTGGCAGGGATCCTCCAGAGAATGGAAGCTTTTCTGCTGGACCGGGATAAGCTGGTATTAAAACCGGAGCTTCTTTATGTATATGCGGACAGACAGGGACGAATCTGTTCGGACAGGCAGGGATTTCTTTTCTTTTTCTGTGAGGAACAGGAAGGAAGCTGCAGGGACCATCTGCGGGAGCTGGCGCTTTATCTGCTTGAAAAGGCCGACGAGGAGGACCGGGGGCTTACGGAGCTTTTGTTCCGGCTTTACCGGCTTTTGGCCAGGGGAGAGCCGGAGGCGGAGGAGCTTCTCGGATGTCTGGAGCTTTTTCTGCCCGAGAGGGGAAAACCGGAGAGGCTTCCCGGACGGCTTTCGGAAGGAAGCCCGGAAGAATTATACGGGAGCAGAAGGCAGGAGGAGCCTTCCGAAGAAAATAACGGAAGGAAGGACCGACAGAAAAAAGGCCTTTTTACCGGGAAGAAGGAGGCTCTGGCAAAGTTGTTTGGAAAGGGGAATACAGAAGAAATGTGGGATGATCTGGAGCCGGTCAGGGCGGCGGAGCCGAAAACGGGAACGGCGGGCCGGTCAGAGCGCAGGCAGCCTGGAGAGGAGGCGGCGGAAAAGGCCGGGGATCAGGAGGAAAAGGACCATCCTACGGAGATCCTTTATGTGACGGAAGAATCGGGAAGGCTTCCCTGCCTGGTAGAACAGGAAAAAAAAGAACGGATCTTGCTGTCACATTTTCCCTTTTATATCGGAACTCAGCCTGGGATGGACCATTGTCCGGAGTTTCAGGGGATCAGCCGCCTTCATTTGAAGCTGGAGCGGCGCGGGAATGAGATCTGGATCACGGATCTGAATTCTACAAACGGGACAGCCCTTAACGGGGAACCGTTAAAGCCCAATGAAGAGCGAAAGCTGAAGGACGGCGACAGGGTCTGGCTGGCCGGGCTGGTATACCGGTTTGACAGCGGGCGGGAATCGTGGTAAGGTGTCCTCAGGAAAAGAGGGATCCATATGAATCGTTTTAAATTTAGGAAAAACAACCGTTATCCTTATGGAGTTTTTGCACTGGCGGCGGCAAATGTCGTGTATTTTCTGTTTCTCATGGCTGTGGGAGCCGTGGAAAATACTTCCGGCATGATCCGGTGGGGAGCCTTATATATGGAAAGCGGAGTATTTGCCGGAGGCTGGCATCGGCTTTTTGCCTCTATGTTTATGCATTTTGACATCTATCACCTGGGAAGCAACCTTTTGATGCTGATGGCTGTGGGAGATATCCTGGAAAAGCAGATGGGAAGCCTTAAGGTATTGGCCGTGTATTTTGCCGGGGGACTTGCCGGAAATGCGGCGACGGTGCTTTGGTGCCGCATTTTGGGGAAAAGCGTGGTATCTGCGGGGGCGTCGGGAGCGGTGTTCGCCCTGGTGGGAGTTCTTTGCTGCGCAGTGCTGAAAAAACGGGGGCGCATTCCTGGAATCCGGAAAGAGCGCGTGCTCTTTATGGTGTTTTTAATGCTTTACAGCGGGGCGGCCAATGCCCGGATTAACACGGCCGCCCATGTCGGAGGGTTTTTAATCGGACTTTTGTGCGGTCTCCTGTTCGCCTGAAGCTCTGGAAGCGTCAGAACGGCCCGGTATCCGGGGCCGCAGCGAACTTGGGAAGGAGAACGGTAAAGGTAGTTCCCTGGCCGGGATCCGAGTCTACCGTGATCTGGCCGGAATGGGCTCTGACGACTGCGTGCGCAATGGAAAGGCCGAGTCCGGTCCCGCCCGATTTTTCAGAGTAAAAGGGCTTGAAGATCTTTTCCTGCTGGGCTTCGGAAAGTCCCGTGCCGGTGTCCTTCACTTCGATGGCTACGGTTTCCCGGCCCGTCAGGGAGTTTTCCCTGGGAGCGGATTCCCTTATGCGGAGAGAAACGGTGCCGACGTCGTTTAAGGCCTCCATGCCGTTTTTGATCAGGTTGGTAAATACGTGGGCCAGCTTCCTGCCGTCTGCGTAGAGTACCGTCGGAGCTTTCGGGCAGAGAAAGATCAGATTTTTATGAATGCCGTCAAATAAGGGCTGGCAGCTGCGGCAGATTTCCCGGAGGAGTGCGTTCAGGTCGCAGAGCTTTCGGGAAAGAGAAATATTCTGCATGGACCGGAAGGAAGACAGATCCATCAGAAAGGTCTGCATATGGAGCAGATCCGCCCAAAGACTCTGCCAGTTTTTGTCAGAGATGATTTCCGGATGATCCTGCTCCAGGAACTGAACAGAGCCCACAAGAAGGGTAAGCGTATTGCGGAGCTCGTGAGATATCGCAGACAGGGAGGTCTGTATATCGGTTTCCGAATGCTCCAGAAGTCTGGCCAGATGTTCGTTTTCTGCCTGAAGCTTTTTGATCTCCAGGCGCAGCTCGTCTACACATTTCTTTTTATCATCCATTGCTGTACCGTGCCATTCGGCATTTATCCCATTCATAGATTTCCATTTAGCAGAGTAGCACTTAAGGTCGGATAAGGCAAATAAAATCGTTCGACAAAAGCAGAGGGAAACAGAGCAGAAACGACGAAAAAAGACCAAAAAAGAGGACGGGGCTCATAGAAATGAGAGCGTGCGGAAAGAAAAAGGAAGAAAAAACAGGAAAAAAATCAGGAAAAGAAAGGATGAAAAATATGAATAAAGTAATTTTGATGGGACGATTGACAAGAGACCCGGATATCCGTTATGCGCAGGGGGATCCGGCAATGGCGGTGGCCAGATATACGCTTGCGGTGAACCGTTATCGGAAAAATACGGGAGAGCAGCAGGCGGATTTTGTTCCCTGCGTCGTATTCCGGAAGGGAGCGGAATTTGCTGAAAAATATCTGCATCAGGGGATAAAGCTGCTGGTAAGCGGACAAATCCAGACCGGGAATTATACCAATAAGGAGGGACAGAAGGTCTATACCATGGAAGTCGTGGTGACAGAACAGGAATTTGCAGAGAAAAAAGCCTTTTCACCGGGAATTCGGAGGCCGGAAGATGCGGACGGCCAATTTATGGAGCTTTCCGGAGACATGGAAGATGAGGCACCTGTTTTTCAGTAAACGTAAAAACTTTTGGTAAGAACCGTTTACAAACCGGCAGAAGGAGGGTAAACTGGGAGGCAGGGCGGGAAACTGCCAAAAACGGACAGAACGGGAGAGAGAACATGAGAGATGAAACCTGTATTTTTTGTAAGATAGCAAACGGGGATATTCCGTCGTCAGCAATCTATGAGGACGAATGGTTCCGGGTCATTCTGGATCTGGGGCCGGCTTCCAGGGGGCATGCGCTGATCCTGCCGAAAAACCATTTTGCAGATCTTCTGGAGCTGGATGAAGAGACCTCGTCAAAGGTGCTTGCCCTGGCGGCAAAAGTCGGGGCGGCCATGAAAAAGAGCCTTGGCTGTGCCGGATTTAATCTGGTGCAGAATAACGGGGAGGCAGCGGGGCAGACCGTATTCCACTTCCATATGCATGTGATACCGAGATATGAGGGAGGGCCCAGAATGGTAAGCTGGGAACCGGGATCCCCCTCTAGGGAAGAACTGGCAGAGCTTGCCGGGCGCATCAGACAAGAACTGGAGTAAAGGGCTGAAATTAGGAACAGGAACAAAGAACAGAAATAAAGAATCAGAATAAAGAACCGGGATAAAAGCCTGAAATAAAAGCATGGAATATAGAGAACCGGAATGACCGGAGAAAAACGCAGAAGCAGGCGGTTAAACACCGCCTGCCTCGTTCAAAAGCTTTATGATCGTACCGATGGAATCGGCGGTTTGGGCGGAGTCCATGGCTTTTATATATTTCTGCCTGTGGGCATGGACCTTTTCGATCAGAGCCAGAAGGGCCTGGTCGGTAAGGCTTTCTTCCTCCAGTACTTCGCTGAAACCCTGTTTCCGGAAAGATTCCGCATTAAGAAGCTGATCGCCGCGGCTGGCGGCCGCCGAAAGGGGGATCAGGATATTGGGCTTTCGCAGGGCGAGGATCTCGCAGATAGAATTGGCGCCGGCGCGGGAGATCATCAGATCGGAGATGGCAAAAAGATCTTTCAGCTGGGCGCTGACATATTCATACTGGAGATAGCCTGTCAGGTTTTCCAGGGACCGGTCCAGGTTTCCTTTGCCACATAGATGGATCACCTGCCAGGTTTTTAAAAGCTTTGGCAGAATGCTGCGGACGGCGGTATTGACCCGGACAGAGCCCAGGCTGCCGCCGATCACCAGCAGGACCGGCTTTTCGGAGGAAAGCCCCGTAAATTTGAAACCTGCCAGAGGAGAGCCGCTTAACAGTTCCCTCCGGATGGGGGAACCGGTCAGAACGGCCTTTTCTTCCGGGAGGTATTTCAGGGTTTCCGGAAAGTTGCAGCAGACCTTTTTGGCGGAGGGGATGCAGAGTCTGTTGGCCAGCCCCGGCGTCATATCGGATTCATGGATGATAACGGGGATACGGCGCTTTTTTGCGGCGAGCACCACGGGGACGGCCACGAACCCCCCCTTGGAAAAGATCACGTCCGGCTTTTGCCGTTTCAGGATCTTTCCTGCCTGAAGGTATCCTTTCAGGATGCGGAACGGATCCGTAAAGTTCTTCAGGCTGAAATAACGTCTCAGCTTGCCGGAGGAAATTCCCTCATAGGGAATCCCGGCTTTCTCGATCAGTTCTTTTTCAATTCCGTTCAGAGAACCGATATAGCGGATGTCGTAGCCCTGTTCTGAAAGTGCGGGAATCAGGGCAAGATTCGGGGTGACGTGTCCGGCGGTTCCTCCGCCGGTCAAAATGATTTTTTTCATGGTCTGCTCCTGGATCAATGGGTTTCCTGATATTCCTTTAAGGCCTTTGCAAGCTGGTCCGGGCATGAGGTCCCCCGTCCGGCACAGTCAATGCCGTCGATCCGCCGGATGGCTTCATTGATATCCATGCCTTCGATCAGCCTGGCGACACCCTGGGTATTTCCGGCACAGCCGCCGACGAACTGTACGGTGCGGATCGTGCCGTTTTCAATCTCAAAGCGGATTTCACGGCTGCATACGCCGCGGGTTTTATAAGTATTCATTATGCAGTTACCTCCTTTCAGGAAAGTATAGCACAAAATGAGAAAAAAGAAAATTACACTTTTTCACAGACTGCAGGGAGCCGGGCTTGCCAGCGCCCGGGGAGACGGATATAATAGGAAAGAAGATTTCATAATCCAGAGAATAAAAGAAAACAGGAGGAACGGAGTATGCTTGGAATCATCGGAGCCATGGAGGAGGAAGTAAATCAGTTAAAGGAAGTGATGGAAGGCGTGTCGGTGGAGACAAGGGCTTCCATGGAATTTTTTAAAGGAAACCTGGAAGGCCGGCCCGTGGTCGTGGTTCGGAGCGGCATCGGGAAGGTCAATGCGGGGATCTGCACGCAGATTCTGGCAGATATTTACGGTGTCAAAGCCGTGGTCAATACGGGAATCGCAGGCTCCTTGCAGGCGAGGATCGATATCGGGGACATCGTTCTTTCCACGGATACCCTCCAGCATGATGTGGAGGCGGAGGCGTTCGGGTACCCGGCCGGCCAGATACCCAGAATGGACCGGCTGTCTTTTCCGGCGGACGAACGGCTGCTTCGGTGCGCAGAAGAATGCTGCAGCAGGGTGAACCCGGATATCAAAGCCTTCCGGGGCCGTGTGCTGAGCGGGGATCAGTTTATTGCGGACGGAGGAAAAAAGGAGTGGCTTGTGAAGACCTTTGACGGCTGCTGCACGGAGATGGAGGGGGCGGCCGTCGGACAGGCGGCATATCTGAATCAAATCCCTTTTCTGGTGATCCGGGCGATTTCCGATAAGGCGGACGGAAGCGCTTCCATGGATTATTCCGAATTTGAGGCGAAGGCCATTTCTCATACGACAGCCCTGGTAAGAGCCATGGCAGAAGCCCTGGAATTTTAACTTCAGGCTGAGGTTCATGGAAATTCCTGTCGGAAAAATACGAACGATTTTTCTTCTCATCCAGCCTTTATGTGGTATACAATGGGGACAATCTCCGGAAGCGGCGAAAAGCGCCGGAGCAGAACCGAAAAACCGGAGAAGATCCGGATGAGAAAGGGGAAAGATTATGGTATTGGAATTTTTAGAGGCGGGAAATGTGCTTTATCTTATGCTGGCGGTCAGCCTGCTGGGAATTTTAAGCAAATTTCTGGTGAACGGAAGATACAGGAAGTTAATCAGGCAGTCGCAGAACATGGGAACCGCAAAGGATAAATATCTGAAGCAGTGGAAGTTAAAGTTTGAAAATACATACCGCGCAGGCGGAGGGGTGGGGAACATTCCCGTGTATGTGGAAAAAAACCTGGGGCAGTACCGGTTTATGGGAATCAGGCTCTCCAGACTTTCCAGGCTGAACGCCCTGGCGGCGGCGCTGGTGTGTCTGGGAGGTCTGACGGCGGCTTTTATGACTTACTGGTATACGGATATCAGGAGCATCGTGATTCTGTATGCGGCGGCGGGGATCCTTATGGGCGGGGCCATGGTCCTGTGGGAAGGGCTCTGCAATACAAAGGGGAAGGAAGGGCGGCTTCTTCTGAGTATCCGGGATTATTTTGAAAACACGCTGGCAGGGCGTCTGGAGGTCGTGCAGGCGGCCGCTTTGGCGCCGGAAGGCGGTTTTTCGGGGAACGGAGGTTTTTCCGGAGAGCTGATGCCGGAACAGGAGGAAGAACCGGAGTGTTTCTTTTCCGAAGAGGAGCTTACGAACGCTTTTTCGGAGGTGGACGCCGTTGTGGGCGCAGGCCGCTTTGAAGCAAGGGATGAATCGGATGCCGCTTTGAAGCAGGACGAGCTTTGCAGACGGGAGGAGGCGGCCGGGCGGGAACAGGATGCGGTGTTTTTGCGGAACCGGCTGGAGCGGATTGCGGCGGGCCGGAAGGGGGCCGGCGCAGACCGGAAGTTGACGGAGGAGGAGGAGAAGCTGATCGAAGACATCATCCAGGAATATTTGTACGAATAGTCCTGTCGGCTCTTGCGAAAAGGCAGGCGATTTTGTATAATAAGTACAAATACCTCAGAAGGTGAGGATTTACAAAAAAGGAGAAAAGGTATGCAGGTAACATTTGATTACAGTAAGACGGCGCCGTTTATTTCCGAGGATGAGATCAGGAACATGAAAAAGCTGGCGCTTGACGCAAAGGAAGTGCTGGTGTCCAGAACAGGTGCGGGAAATGATTTTCTGGGATGGATCGATCTGCCGGTGGATTACGACAAGGAGGAATTCGCAAGGATCAAACAGGCGGCGGCAAAGATCCAGTCCGATTCCGACGTGCTTCTGGTGATCGGGATCGGCGGCTCTTATCTGGGAGCCAGGGCGGCAATTGAGTTCTTAAGAAACAATTTCTATAATTGCATGGCGAAGGAAGAGAGAAAAACTCCGGAGATTTACTTCATAGGCAATAATATCAGCACGGCCTACATGAACGATCTGATCCATCTTCTGGAGGGCAAAGATTTCTCGATCAATGTAATTTCCAAGTCGGGGACGACCACGGAGCCGGCCATTGCTTTCCGTATCCTGAAAAAGGTCCTTACGGAAAAATACGGAGCCGGGGAAGCGAGAAAGAGGATCTATGCCACCACAGACAAGGCAAGAGGGGCGTTGAAGACTCTGTCCGATAAGGAGGGCTATGAGACCTTCGTGGTGCCGGATGACGTAGGCGGACGTTTTTCCGTACTGACGGCAGTGGGACTTCTTCCGATTGCGGTGAGCGGCGCAGATATCGACAGGCTGATGGAGGGGGCGGCATCCGGAAGAGAGCGGGCGCTGAACAACGATTTTGAATCCAACGATGCCCTGCAGTATGCGGCAGTCCGCAATATCCTTCTGAGAAAAGGAAAATGCATTGAGATCACGGCCAATTATGAACCCAGCCTCCATTATGTGTCAGAGTGGTGGAAGCAGCTTTACGGAGAGAGCGAGGGCAAGGATCAGAGGGGGATCTTCCCGGCGGCGGTGGATCTGACGGCGGATCTTCATTCCATGGGACAGTTTATTCAGGATGGATCCAGAAATCTGATGGAGACGGTGATCTGCGTGGAAGATCCCGGTGCAGAGATCCTCATCGAAGCAGAGGAGGAGGATCTGGACGGGCTGAATTATCTGGCCGGAAAGAATATGGATTTTGTCAATAAGAATGCGATGAACGGAACCATTCTGGCACATACGGACGGACAGGTGCCCAATCTGAAGGTTTCTGTTCCGAAGCAGGACGAGTTCTTCCTTGGCGAGCTGTTCTATTTCTATGAGTTTGCCTGCGGCGTCAGCGGGTATATTCTGGGAGTGAATCCTTTTAATCAGCCCGGTGTGGAGAGCTATAAGAAGAATATGTTTGCGCTGCTTGGAAAGCCCGGCTACGAGGAGCAGAGAGAAGCGCTTCTTGCCCGTTTATGATCCGGCTCTGACAGAACCGGCGAAAGGGGGTAAGATCAGGGACAGGAAAAGACCCTGTCGGGAAAGAACGATGTATGCCCCTGATATGTAAGAAAAAACAGTCCCTTAGAAATTCAGGCTTTTTCAAGGCCCTGGATTTTTACCGGACTGTTTTGATGTTAGAATATAAATAGTACAAGCCCAAATAAGAAATTCCAAATACACATAAGCATGGTACAATATTTTGCATTAAAAACAGTTCTTTTAAAGTCTGGTAATCTTCCTGTTTTTTCTTAATATTTTCGTTTAAAGTATCTTCTTTTTCTATTTCTGCCGCTACTAAGTATGCAGCATCAGTAAATCAGAGCGCCTATATGGAGCCTGCCCTCTGTTTGTTCTATGATACTCAGTAAATCCCAATTCTTTTACATGCCGGGGCTCGAAGTGCGGGAAACTGACGGCTTTCCGTACTCTCTGAAGCCGCTGAACGTGAAAGCTATTTTCTCCAAATTCCAAAATCGTTTTCAATATTTTTTCAACATAAATTATTGAAAAAATACTCCAAATCAAAACGAAAGCCAATAAAGTGGATATCAGCTAAAATATGTGTAAATCAAGATGATGGAAAGAAGGAAACTAAAATTATGGGGAAAGTACTGGTATCTGCCTCACATTTTAACACGCTTTGTAAAGAAGCGTGGAAACTTTTGGAGGAAAATGGACATGAAGTGATTTTTGATGCGTCCCGTTCTTTTCCGGCTTACAGCACAGAAGAGCTGATCCAGATCCTTCCGGACGTGGATGCGGCGATCATAGGAATGGATGTTTATGATAAAAGAGTATTCGCCCATGCGCCGAAACTGAAATGTGTCTGCAAGTTCGGCGTGGGCGTGGACAATATCAACCTGAAGGATGCCTCAGAATATGGGGTAAAGGCGTGTAACTGTCCCGGACAGAACTCCAATGCGGTGGCGGAGCTTACCGTAGGCTTTATTATCGGGATTCTCCGGGGGATCCTGCCTCTTCACAAAGCCATGGAGAAGAGCATGTGGCCCCGCTGTATCGGCGAGGAACTGGAAGGAAAAACTGTGGGACTTTTGGGATTTGGGGCGATTGCGCGGCTTGTGGCGAAAAAGCTTTCTGTTTTTGACGTGAAGGTAAAAGCTTATGATCTCTATCCCAATGAGGAGGCGGCAAGGGAGCTGGGCGCAGTGATGGTAAGTCAGGACGAGATCATTGAGACCTGCGATATTGTGAGCCTTCATGCGCCTGCGACAACGGAGAATTATCATCTGTTCGGAGAGGAAACCTTCAGCCGGATGAAGGACGGCGCCTTTCTGGTCAATGCGGCCAGGGGAGCCCTGGTGGATCTTCCGGCTCTGGCGGCGGCTCTTCAGTCAGGAAAGCTTGCGGGGGCGGCGCTGGATGCGTTTGAGGAAGAACCGCTTTCGTCCAACTCTCCGATCCTGCAGTGTGAGAATGTGATCCTGACTCCCCATACGGGAGCGGAAAGCCGGCAGGCATATCATAAGGTCAGTATGACGGCGGCGCAGAATGTGATCGACACACTGGCAGGGCGGGAACCGAAGTTTCAGGTGAACAGATAGACGCGGAGGACGGAAGGAAACCGGCTCTTTCCGGTCTGGAAAAACCGTATTTCTTCCTGCCTGATCGAAAGAAAAGGAGAGGAATACACGTGAAAATACAGTCTGCCTTGGAAAAAGTGATTGACCGGATGAAAGAAAAAGGAATGGATCTTGCAGTGATCACCAATTCCTCCAATATCCGGTATGTAACAGGTTTTGATATGCCTGCGGCCTCCGGCTGGATGGGAGACGTCTCAGACGGTCTGCCCATGGCGGCGGCAGTCGTAAGTGCTTCTCTGGGAGAGGTGATTCTGGCGGCTTCGGACCTGTACCGGAATATGGTATTCCGGGCAGGGATCATGGACGGGGAATTTTACCGTTCTTTTACCCATCTGGAGAAAAACGATCCGGAGGAAAACTTTGCAGAAGCCTTCCGGAAGATCCTTGGGAAAGCGGGGAACGGGAAGGACAGGCCGGTGATCGGTATCGAGCCCAACGATACGACTCTGGCTGTGGCAGAACAGATTAAAACAGCATTTCCGGAAGCCTCTTTGGAAAATGCATCCCAGATCTTAAGGGACTGCCGTTACATAAAGACTCTGGAGGATATCCGGGGACTGAAAGAGGCCGCAAGGGCGGCAGATGCGTCTCAGATGAGACTGTATGAGATCTCAAAAACAGAAGGCGCTTATACGGAGCTTGATATCTGGTACGAAGTACAGAAGGCGGCTTCCGAAGCGGTGGGGGCGCCGGTTCCTTTTACAGGAGAGCTGGTGACGGGGGCCAGGACAGGCTTAAGTGATTATCCTCTGGGCCCTACCACGAGAAAAGTGGAAAAAGGCGATATTTCCATTATGGATATCAGCCCCAGAGTGAACGGCTACTGGGGGGACTGTTCCAATTCGGTGGTGTTCTGGGCAGAGCCGGATGAGGAGCAGAAACAGTATTTCCGGGCGGTGCTTGACGCTTATCAGGCAGGTCTTGAGGCAATCCGCCCCGGCGCAAGGTTTAACGAAGTCAACCGGATCATGGAGGAACAGTATAAGAAACATGGGCTGGCCTTCTGCAGCTATCAGGGACATCAGATCGGCTGCAGCGTCAATGAGAAGCCGCGCTTTACTTATGTGGACGATTCCGTTCTGGAAAAAAACATGGTGGTCTGCATCGAACCCCAGATGTACACAGGAAAAGCGGGAAAAACCGGGGTGAGGCTGGAGCGGATGCTCCACGTGACCGGAAACGGGGCTGTGGAATTAAACCGTTTTCCCTGGGGGCTCTGACGCAGATCTCAGGGGAACAGGGGATCGGGTTCAATGGCTGAATACAGATGGCAGGTAAATACCGATTTTAGATAAGTATCGATTTTAGATACATACCGATCCGGGAGGAACGAGGGTATTGGCTGAAAAGCTTACCAGATAGAAACCAATCATATAAGGAGGAAGAACATGAAGAGAAAAGCATTAAGTATCCTGCTTGGCCTGGCCATGATCGCTTCTCTTGCGGCATGCGGCGGAGATTCCAAGGAAACGGAAGCGCCGAAGGAGACAGAGAAGGCAACAGAAGCAGCGAAGGAGACGGAAGCGCCGGAAGAGACTGAAAAAGCAGAAGACGGCGGGAGCAAGGCAGAGGAAACGCAGGCAGAGGAAGCGAAGAACGACGGCCAGACAGAAACTGACAAGGTGAATCCCACCGGAACCAAGTATAAGATCGCTCTGAGCAATTCCTTTATGGGAAATGACTGGAGACAGCAGATGGAGCGGGTGGTTGAGTACGTAGCGACTCAGGAGCCTTATGCCAGCAGATGTGAGCTGACCATCGTGAACTGTGAAAATGACGCAGAATCCCAGTCTGCTTCCATTGACGCCCTGGTGCAGCAGGGGTATGACGCGATCCTTGTGGATCCGGCTTCTGAGACAGGCGTGAACCAGGCAATTCAGCGTGCCTGCGACGCCGGAATCACTGTGGTCGTATTCGACCAGCCTGCATCTGTATCCACAGACGGCTGCTGGCATATCCGTTTCGATGGCGCGAGAAATTACAGCATTCTGGCAAAATGGATGGCAGAGGCCATCGGCGGGGAAGGCAACGTGGTTCTGGACCAGGGACTTCAGGGAGCGGCCGAGGCCGAGCTTGAGTATAATGCTTCCAGAGAGATGTTTGAAACCTATCCCGGAATCAACATCGTGTCCGATTATCAGAGCAACTATGGCCTGTCAGAGGGTGAGCAGGCGCTGGCAAGTGTAATTGCGGCCAATCCGGATGTGGATGCCGTGACAACTCAGGGTTACTGTGGTTCCGTAATCAATGCGTTTAAGAAAGCCGGCCTGGATATTCCGGTCAGCTGCGGAGGCGGATACAATGGGAACATGAAGGCGCTCCTTGCAAATGGTGCGGAAGGAATCATTGATGTTTATTATGTAGGCCTCAGCGCCGACGCCCTGAACTATGCGATCCGCATTCTGGACGGAGAGGAACTGCCGGAAGATACCGTACTGGATGTGGCATTTGTGGCAACTTCCATTGATTATGATATGGGGGAATATTCCGACGTGAAGATCGAGCTTGCAGAAGAAGGCGTGAATTTCTTTGAGGATCAGCCTGACGAACTGATCTATCCGGCAGTAGGAAGTAATTTCGGTATTGATATTCCGCTGGAGGTCATTACCGGAGAGTGAGATTGAACTGTTGACTGACGGGGCTGTACACCATTACAGCCCCTCATTTATGAAGTATCCGGAAAATGCGCCGGGCGCACAGGGCATGCTTTGCAGTATGCAGGGTATACTGTGCGGGGACGTGTTTTGCCGGTTTGTGAGAGGGAATGATATGCCTGATTTTGAAATGAGAAATATCTGTAAATCCTTTCCCGGCGTGAAGGCACTGGACAACGCCTGTTTTAATGCGGACAGAGGGGATATCGTCGCCCTTCTCGGAGAAAACGGCGCGGGAAAGAGTACCCTGATCAAAGTTCTTTGCGGAGAGCATAAACCAGACTCGGGAGAAATTTTTTTTGAGGGAAAAAGGCTGTCCATTCACAGTACCAGAGATGCCATTGAGAAGAAAATCTGTGCGGTGTATCAGGAGCTTTCCCTGGTGCCGGAGCTTACTATTGCAGAAAATATGTTTCTGGGGTTTTATGAGACAGACGGACTTCGCAGGGTAAATTATAAAAAGCTGGAAGAAAAAACGAAAGAACTGTTTAAAAAATATGAAGCGGATCCGCTGGATCCCGGAATTAAGGTAAAGGAGCTGTCTCTGGCGCAGAAGCAGGTATTGGAGATTTTGAAAGCCTTAAACAGAGACGGAGATATCATTGTATTTGACGAGGCGACATCGGCTCTTTCCGATAAAAACGCAAAGTGGCTGATGAATATTATCAGACGGCTGGCGGAGGAAGGAAAGGTTATTATTTTCATATCCCACAGACTGGATGAGATCCGTTCTCTGTGTACCAGAGTGATTGTGTACCGGGCGGGGACGGATGTGGCAGATCTGAAAATTGAAGAGGCAGATTCCGACCAGCTGGTATCCTTGATGCTGGGAAGAGAGATCGGCGGATATTATCCGGAAAAGGAAAGTTTTGTAAGAGAGAACGAGGTACTGGTGTCTTTAAAAAATGTATGCAGCGGACACAGCCTTAAAAATGTGAATCTTAATCTGCAGGCAGGAGAAATCCTGGGTGTAGGCGGCCTGGCGGGACAGGGCCAGTCGGAGCTGTTCCAATGTCTGTTCGGGCTTTTACCGTATACCGGTGAGATTGCTGTCAGAAATAAAACCGTCCGGATGAACAGTACGGCTGCGGCCATGAAACAGGGGCTGTCGCTGATTCCGGAGGAGCGGGGAAGCCAGGGAGCAGTACTGAAGCTCTCTGTGCGGGAAAATATCGTGCTTGCCAGTCTGGATAAAATCAGCAGCGGACTGTTTTTATCAAAAGCAAAGGAAAATGAAATTGTAGAGCAGAGCATGAAAGCCCTGTCTGTCAAAGCAGAGTCGCCGGAGACACTGGTGGGGACTTTAAGCGGAGGGAACCAGCAGAAGGTGGTACTGGCAAAAGCCCTGGCGACAGAACCGGAGATTATTCTGATGTATGATATTACCCGGGGCGTGGACGTAGGAACCAAAAAAGAGATGTTTAACATGACAAAGGAGTATGCAAAGGAAGGAAAAGCCATCCTGTTTTATTCCACTGACTCGGAAGAGCTGGTGAATGTATGCAGCAGTGTGGTTGTCATGAACGGCGGCATGATCGCCGGAAGGCTGGATGGAGAAATGTCCACCAGAGAAAATATTATTCGTCTCTCCGTCGGTGAGGAAGCAAAGGAGGAGAAGGATGAAGAAGATTAAAGACGCGGGATTTTTTAAATCTCCGGCAAAGGTATCCGTCATTTTGTTTATTGTTGTAGAACTGATCACCTTTGGGCTGCAGCCTAATGTCCTTACCATGTCCTGGATCAGCCTGAAAGCGGAATCGGCGATTACGCTGATGTTTGCAGCTATCGGAGAAACCTTTGTGCTTCTGATCGGGGGAATCGATCTTTCCATTGCAGGTGTCATCAGTATTTCCAGCAGCTTTGCGGCTGTTTACATGAAGGATAATATTTTTTCCATGATATTTATCAGCCTTCTGACTGTGGTGATCGGAATGGTGATCGGGCTTTTCAATGGATTTGTGATTCGGAAATTCAAAGTGCAGCCTTTTATTGTCACCTTTGCCACCTGGTATATTTTTGGAGGGATCGCTTATCTGGTGCTGCCCAAAGACGGCGGGGACGTTCCTCAGAGATTTGTAAATGCACTGACTTATCGGATCGGCGGGAAATTCTCTGTGGCTCTGCTGATTATCATTGTCTGTCTGCTTCTGTGGGTATGGCTTAAGAAAACAAGGATCGGTATCAACCTCTTTGCAGTGGGGAATAATGCCCACGCAGCTTCGCTGAACGGGATCAATGTCATGCGGACGACGCTGTTTGCCTATGCGGCTTCGGGAATGTTCGCAGCATTATGCGGCCTGTACCGGGTAGCAGTGACGGCCACAGGTTCTCCGACAGCCGGAGAAAGTTTTTTCAACCAGGCGATCTCGGCGGCGGTTATAGGCGGGACGCTGCTGACCGGCGGAATTGGCGGACAGATCGGAACCATTGTCGGCGTTCTGGTATTTAAAGCGATTACCGATCTTCTGGTATTTGCAGGAGCCTCCTCCTACTGGTCAACACTGTTCCAGGGGGCGCTCCTGGTTGTCGCCGTGCTGTTCTCAACAGTATCGGAAATTATTCGTGAGAGAAAGGGGCTGGCGGAATAATGGATATGAAAAGAGCTTTGAAAAAACATCAGTCGGTGATTTTCTGTTATCTGATCGCGTTCCTTCTGTTTGCAGCCTTCTCTGTGTACACGCCGGGATTTGCAAGTGTGTCCCATATCAGGACGATTTTTATTGAGTCTGCGCTGATCGGAGTCGTGGCAATCGGACAGACCCTGGTCATTATAACAGGCGGCATTGACCTTTCCGTGGCGTGGATGATGACCCTGGCGGCTTACATGGTAACAAATATGATCGATTCTGATCCGGGAAGCCTGATCTGGGCGGTTCCGCTTATGATGCTTGTGACCTTTGCACTGGGCGCTCTCAACGGTATCTGCATTGCGTATCTGAGGGTTCCGGCCATTGTGATGACTCTGGGCATGAATATCATTTTACAGGGCGCGCTGGTCGGAATTACTCAGGGAAGGCCGGGACAGGCAGCCTCAGATCCTTTGATTTTTATTGGGCAGAATTCCCTGGCCGGAATTCCCTGGCTGGTTATTATCTGGATCGTCCTTACGGTTATTGTGACGTTGATGCTCTTTAAAATGAAGTTTGGAAGAAAACTGTTTTCCATCGGAAATAATGCCGTTGTCGCCAATTACTCCGGAATCCGTGTGGGCAGGACCATTGTGCTGGCATATGCCATCAGCGGCCTTACGGCGGGGCTTGCAGGTATGCTGATGGTGGGGAAGGTAGGGTCGTACTATCTGGCAATGGGAGATACTTACCAGTTCCAGTCTATTGCGGCTGTCGCTATCGGCGGGACCTCTCTTCTTGGAGGGAACGGAAATTATCTTGGAACAGCTGCGGGATCGCTGACGATTACAATTCTTCTGGGAATTCTGGTGGCTCTGAATCTGCCCTGGGGTGTTCAGAAAATGGCCTATGGGCTTATTGTGCTGATTTCTGTTATTATTTCAGTCAGACGCAGTCAGAAAGTTTAAAATTGGAGGATAAAAAGCTATGCAGAAATTATTTGGAACCGTGGTTCCCATCGTAACGCCGCTTACGGATGAGGATACCATTGACGAGGAATCCGTGAAAAGCCTGGTGGATCACGTCATTGACGGGGGGCTTCATTGCCTGTATCCATGCGGGACTACCGGAGAAATGATGTACCTGACGGCAGAAGAAAGAAAGCAGGTCGCCGAAATTACGGTGAAGCATACGGCGGGGCGGATTCCGGTGTTTGTCCATGCAGGCGCCTGGAACCTGAAGGATACCGTGGAACTGGCACGTCATGCAGTTTCCATCGGTGCGGACGGGATCGGCGTGGTTACTCCTGTGTTTTATAAGCTGAGTGACCAGGGGCTGGTGGATTACTATGAGGCTGTGGCCCGCAGTGTGCCGGAGGATTTTCCTGTCTATCTGTACGGGATTCCGCAGCATGCGGTTAATGATCTCAATGCGGCAGTCTGTGAAGAGCTTGCAAAGCGGTGCCCTAACATAATCGGGATCAAATACAGCTATCCGGATTTTACGAGGCTGCAGCAGTTTATGATGGTCAATGACCAGAAATTCAGTGTTCTCGTGGGACCGGATCATTTATTCGAGGCACTCTGCGCTGTCGGCGGCGACGGCGTGGTTTCCGGCAACGCCATGATTATTCGGGAGCATTATGCGGCTGTGTGGGATGCCATTCAGAAAAAGGATTTTGAGGCGGCCACCAGATATCAGCGCAGGACGAACATCTTAAATGCCGTACTGTGTGAGAAGAATAATATTGCGGCTTACAAGGTGATGCTGAAGGCTGAGGGAATCATTAAGACCAGCAATATGAGAAGGCCCATGGAAAACCTGACGGCGGAGGAAGAAGCAAAGCTGCTGAGGACTATGAAGGAGCTGGATTACAAGCATGTGACTGTTTGAAAAAACGCCGGTGTAATTTTATCGGATATTTTGCAGGAAAAAGGGCTGCCGCAAAAGCAATTTTGCAGGAAGCCCTTAAT
>CATJIW010000056.1 GCA_949740745.1 uncultured Lachnospiraceae bacterium
CTTCGAGCACATGGCGCTTAAAAATTTGGCGCCGTACGGGTGGGCCGGCCCCAGAATCCCGCCGCACCGGTGGACAATCCTGGCCAGCCGGCGGACAGAAAGCCCGCGCACCTCCAGAACCTGCAATTCCACGTCATCCGGCATGACCACCAGGATATGCCCCGCATCCAGGGTATCGTATTCGATTCCCCGAAGCACTGTGAAATCCTCCACGCCGCCGGTTTCCTCCCTGATGGCAAGCCATTCTCTGTATCCTCTGTAGCTGTTGTGATCCGTAACCATCATTCCCGCAAAGCCCTTTTCCTTCAGAAGCCTTGCATACTCCAGAACGTCCACCCTGGCATCCAGAGAGCCGTTCCTCGTGTGGCAATGAAAGTCAAACTTCAAACTACCATCCCTTTCTTTAAATGCTCCGTTTGCACAAGCTTCCGTACTCATATTCCCGCAGGCAGCACGGAAAGCGGAAATCCATGCACAGGCACTTTCGCTAACCTGTACTGTACCACTTTTTACCGCCAAGGTAAAGGCTTATCGAGGATTTCCAGCGAATTCATAAAATATTAAGCATTTATTGCGCATCCCTTAATTGAAGCCAGAGGTCGTTAAACAGCGCATCCCCTTCGGCGCCCAGCGAATGGAACACCTCGCATTGATTCAGGATGTCCTCTCCGGGAAACACCGCCGGATTGGCAAGAAGCTCCTCGTCCATAAGCTCCTGTGCCCCGGTGTTGGGCGTCGAATAGGTAATATACTCAAAATTCTTAAGGGCGATCTCCGGCCGGTTCAGGAAATTGATCCAGGCCTCCGCATTCTCCTTGTTCTCCGCATTGGCAGGAATGACCCAGGAATCAATAAAATAATTACTCCCCTCCTCCGGCACCACGTACTTAAGATCCGGATTGGCCTCCTGAAGCTGGAGCACCTCGCCGGAATAGGACATGGCGATGGAAGCACTTCCGGAAATCATGCTGTCCTTAATCTGGTCCATGACATAGCGCTGGATCAGAGGCTTCTGCTTAAGGAGCAGCTCCTTGGCCTCCTGAAGCTGCGCTTCGTCCGTGGTGTTGATCGAATACCCCAGGATCTCAAGGGGCGCCACAAAAAGGTCTCTGGGACTGTTGTACATAAGGATATTCCCTTTGTACTCCTCATTCCAGAGGTCCTCCCAGCTTTTGATCTCGTCATCGATCAGGGCCGTATTATATAAAATCCCCAGAGTCCCGAAGGTATAAGGCACCGAATACTTATTCTCCGGATCAAAGGTTTTCGAGCCTTCCATGACACTTTCGCTGATATACTTCACATTGGGAACATTGTCAAAATTAATCTCCGCCAGAAGGTCATTTGCGATCAGCTTCTCGATCATATAATCGGAAGGGCAGATGGCGTCATAGGAAACGCCCCCTGCCTCGATGACAGGATACATGGCCTCGTTGGTCTCAAAGGTGTCATAGACCACCTCGATCCCGGTCTCCTCCTCAAACTGCTCAATGACCTCTTCGTCAATGTATTCGCCCCAGTTGAAAATCTTTCCCTGTCCCTTTGATTCCTTCTTCCCCCCGCCGCAGCCGGAAAGCCCCAGCACAAGGGCCCACACAAGGGCCGCCGCCATCCATCTCTTTTTCATTCTGTCAAATCTCCTTTACAAGTTCATTTCTCTTTCCCTTCGGCAGGTTCGCAATGGCCAGAAGCACCAGAACCGCCAGGAACATGATCGTGGACAGCGCATAGAGGCTGGGCTTGATGCCCTTTCTCACCTCGCTGTAGATCAGGGTAGAAAGCGTATTGACCCCGGCCCCCTTGGTAAAATGCGTGATGATAAAATCATCCAGGGACATGGTGAACGCCATCAAAAATCCGGACAGGATCCCCGGTCTGAGCTCCGGGAACACCACCTTGAAAAATGCCCGGACAGGCGACGCCCCCAGATCCAGGGCCGCCTCATAGGTACTCGGTTCCAGCTGCTTCATCTTCGGCATCACGCTCAGAATCACATAAGGAATGCAGAAGGTAATGTGGGACACCAGGATCGTCCCGAAGCCCAGGCTCACGCCAAAGGCGATAAAGCAGAGCATCAGAGAAATTCCCGTCACGATCTCCGCATTGACCATAGGAATGTTGTTGAGCCCCATAACGACGGCCCTGGGCTTCCGCTTCATCCGGCTGATCCCGATGCAGGCCGCCGTCCCGATCACCGTGGAAACCGCGGCAGAGACCAGGGCGATGACCAGCGTCGTGCGGAGGGCCGACATGATAAGCTCGCTGGAAAACATGGCCTCATACCATTTAAGGCTGAAGCCGTCCCACCTGGACATGTACTTCGAGCTGTTGAAGGACAGCACCATCAGCGCTGCGATGGGCGCATACAGGAACACGAATATGATCACCAGATAAAACCGCTTGATGAACTTTACCATTTTACGCCGCCGCCCCCTCTCCGTCCTTGTCATATTTGGCAAACAGCACCATGCTGATCAGAATAAAGACCATAAGCACCAGCGAAAGGCCGGAACCCAGGTTCCAGTTGGCCGTGAAGGTAAACTCCTGCTCAATCACATTCCCGATCAGGAGCACCATGCCGCCGCCGAGAAGGTCCGAAATCACGAAGGTCGTCAGAGCCGGCACGAAAACCATGGTGATGCCGCTCACGATTCCCGGCATGCTGAGGGGAAAGATCACCCGGAAAAAGGTCTGGACGCCGTCGGCCCCCAAATCCCTGGCCGCCTCCACCGTATCGTCACCGATCTTAATAAGCACATTATAAATAGGAAGGACCATGAACGGCAGGAAATTATAGACCATGCCGAACACAATGGCCGCCTGGGTGTTGATAATGTGGATCCCCGGCAGATGAAAAAAGCCCAGAATCTGGTTGATGACCCCGTTCCTGTCAAGCAGCGTCTGCCAGGCCATGGTCCGGAGCAGGAAATTCATCCACATGGGGAGGATAAAAAGGAATACCACAAAGCCGCCCTTTTTCACCTGAAGCCCCTTTAAAATCATAGCCAGCGGATAGGCCAGGATCAGGCAGATGGCCGTACTGAGCACGGACAGCTTCAAAGACCGAAGGAGGGCGCTCACCTTCTCCGGCGAAGCGATGGCCGCAAGATTCTCCAGGGTAAAGGCGCCGGACCGGTCCGTCAGCCCGTAGTAAAACACAAACAAAAGCGGAATGATGATGAAGCCCGCCATCCATACGACGTACGGAGCCGCTAACGATTTCTTACCCATTGACTCCCACCGCCTCCTCATCCTCCGACTCCGGTTTCTTCATGATCTGGATATTGAAGGGATCCACGTCAATCCCCACCTTCGCTCCCACCGGATGGCAGACCGTTGAATGAACCAGCCACTCAAAGCCTCCGGCCGTCACCTCCATCTCATAATGAACCCCTTTGAAAATAATGTGGGACACCACGCCGGGAAGGCGCCCCTCCCCCTCCGGAAGCAGCTCCACGTCCTCCGGCCGGATTACCACGTCCACCGGCTTTTTCACCCCGAAGCCCGTGTCCACGCAGGGGAACTTCACTCCGAAGATCTCCACCAGCTTATCCTCAAGCATCAGCCCGTCGATGATATTGCTGTCCCCGATAAAATCCGCCACGAAGGCATTTTCCGGCTCGTTGTAAATGTCCTCCGGCGACCCCATCTGCTGGATGTACCCCTGGTTCATGACCACGATGGTGTCCGACATGGTGAGGGCCTCCTCCTGGTCGTGGGTCACATAGATAAAGGTGATCCCCAGTTCATTCTTCAGCCGGATCAGCTCATACTGCATATCCTGCCTGAGCTTTAAATCCAGCGCCCCCAAAGGCTCGTCAAGAAGCAGGACCCTGGGCTCGTTGACGATGGCCCTGGCAATGGCAATCCGCTGCTGCTGGCCGCCGGAGAGGGAAGCGACGCTCCGCTTCTCGTACCCGTCCAGGTTCACCAGCTTCAGGGC
>CATJIW010000057.1 GCA_949740745.1 uncultured Lachnospiraceae bacterium
GGCGAACCCGGATTATTTTAAGGGCACGCCGTCCATCGAGAACATCTGCATGCATCAGATTTCCGATGCCAACGGAATCGTGGTTGCGCTGCAGACCGGCGATATTGACCTGAGCTATCTTTCCGTGTCCGGCGGCAATTATGACACGCTGAAGGCAGAGCCCAAGGTAGTACTTGAGGAATATCCGGACGCAACCTATCATTCCATCTATATGTACTGCAAGAGCGGCCTTTTCTCTGACGTGAGAGTCCGTCAGGCCGTTGCCCATGCAATCAACAAGGAGGATGTGGTTACGATTGCCATGAACGGCCGTGCCAAGGTTATGAATTACCTGGGTGATCTGGGTACGATGATCAACGGCAATCCGGATATCGTTCCCGATACGGTTTATGAGTATGATCTGGAAAAGGCGAAGGCTCTGATCAAAGAAGCCGGAGTAGAAGGGGCGGAAGTAGTGATCAGCTCTTACAACAGCGAGCCTTATCTGTCCATCGATACTTATCTGCAGAGTGTTCTGACCTCCATCGGCCTCAATGCAACCGTGCAGCCGGTAGAGCGTGCGACGCTTCTGGACGATCTGGATAAAGAAGCCGTTATGATCGCTCCTCTTGGGAAAGCCGACCTTGGCATGGATATGGAACCCAGCCTGTTTGCTTCCGTAGGCTCCAAGTACTATGGAACTGCCGGAAACTACAGCTTCTTCAGCGATGACGAAATTGAAGCGCTGGGCCTTCAGGGCGACAAAGAAAGTGACCCTGAGAAGAGGAAGGAGATTTACAAGCAGCTGATCAACAAGGTTGCGGAACAGGTTCCTTATGTGCCGCTTTACGCATTGGAGCAGGCGATGCCTCACAGCGTGGACATTGCATCCGACAATCCCAGAAGTGAATCGGTCTTTGATTACCACTGGGCCGATGAGTAAGAAGGCGGATTCCGGTTTCGGAAGCGGAAACGGATGATGAAGCAATGATCAGGCCCTCCGCGGGATCGGGCGTTTCACGGGAGGTATCCCGGAAACGCTTTGGTTCCCCGGAGGGCTTTTTAAGTACATGGGAATGCCTGGCGCAGCAGGCTTTGGACGGACATATTGCCAGGATATTCCCATAACTTATATAAAGGAAAGGAGTTGTTTTTTAATGTATGATGCAAGACTGCAGGCGGTCCGCGAGGCCATGAAGCAGCAGGGCGTGGATATGCATATGCTGACCACGGATGATCCGAATTTTTCCGGCAGCATTGCGCCGGACAAGTACTGGCGTACCATGGAATGGCTGACGGGCTTTTCCTGTTCCTTCGGCTACATGCTGATCACTGCCGACCGGGTAACCTTCTGGACGGATTTCCGTTATATTACCCAGGCAAAGAACCAGATCCGGCTGTCGGAGGCAGAGATTTTTGACGTGACCGCCCTGCCGCCGGATTATTACCTGGAATGGATCCGTGAGACTCTTGCCGCTTTGCCGGGAGAGGAGCTGACCTTTGCTGCCGACGGCCGTACCTTTACTAATGCCCGCGCACAGAGCATCCGTGACGTGTTCGAGACGGTTTCCGGAAAATCCGTTTTCTGGAGGAATCAGGATCTGACGGGGCTTCTCTGGCTGGACCGGCCGGATCCGGATTCTCCGGCGCTTTTTGACCTGGAGCTTTCCTATGCCGGAAGCTCCCGGCCGGAAAAGCTTGCCGGGCTTAGAGAAAGGCTTTCGGAGGCGGGCTGTACCGCTTATCTGAGCGTGACCATGGATACGGTCGCCTGGCTTACCAATCTGCGCAGCCGCGGGCAGTACACGCCCATGTTTCCGGCTTACCTGCTGATTGACGAGGCGCAGGCGGGGCTTTACTGCAGGCCGGACCGTCTGGAGCCGGGAGTCCGGGAGGCGCTTCTTGCCGACGGCTTCTCTGTTTTTGAGACGGAGGAGATCGGCCGGGCTCTTGGCAGGCTGCCGAAGGAGGCTGTGCTGTTCCATGACCGGATCAACGACGACCTGGCCCAGAGTATTCCGGCGGATCTTAAGGTGGTGAAGGGGCGTGATCCTGTTTCGCAGATGAAGGCCCTTAAAAATCCGGCAGAGGCCGAATGCTTCCGCAGGGCCAATCTGGCGGACGGCGTAGTTCTGGTGCGCATCATTAAACGGCTGAAGGAGGAGGTTTCTGCTGCCGGGTTCCATGAACTGGATTTTACTCCCATGTTCAACGAGCTTAGGAAGGAGCAGGAGGGCTTCCTCTGCAACGGCGGCCCCACCATGCTTGCCGCCTATATGGCGAATGCCGCCTCCCCTCATTATTTTCCCGGAGAGGGGCGCAACTGTGAGGTGAAGCCGGAGGGCGTGCTGTTATTTGACACCGGAGCCAATTATTATGGAGCTACTACAGACATTTCCCGCACGGTTTACCTGGGGCCCTGTGAGTTTGAGGAAGAGCTGGTCCATGATTATACGGTTTCTCTGAAATCCCTCATCGCCCTGGCAAGGCAGATTTTCCGCAAAGGGACGGACGGTGCGTATCTGGACAGCGTGGCCCGCTGCGTCCTCTGGAACGAGGGCTTAAACTATGCCTACGGCACCGGCCACGGCATCGGGGCGTGCCTCAACTGCCACGAAGGCCCGCAGATCCTTGCAGAATCTACTTATCGCAAGGAATGGGCTGCTTCCAATGTGCCGATCGTGCCCGGTATGGTGGTTTCCAATGAGCCTGGCGTTTATAAGGTCGGGAAGTACGGGATCCGGGTGGAGAACGACCAGCTTGTGACAGAGGCTTTTACCAACGAATTCGGAGAGTTTTACCGGTTTGAAACCTTGTCCTACTGTCCTTTTGAGCCGAAGCTTATCGATCCGGCCCTTTTGTCGGACGAGGAGTTAAACTGGCTCAATGAGTATCATGAAAAAACCTATAAGCTGCTGTCTCCCATGCTGACGGAGGAAGAGTGCGGCTGGCTGAAGGGGCAGACGGCTCCGATTCATAAATCTTTTCAAAAAGGCAGTGAAGCCTGAATGGGAAAAATCAGGCGCAGCAGGCCGGGCAGGCAAAGGAGGTGGTGTGTATAGTCAATTCTGTCATAAAAGACAATCTTAAATTTTGATAAGCCTTTGCGGAAACGTAAAAATTCGTTGAATCTTCTGGCAATATTTCCGGAAAAAGCTGCCGGAATATTCCGATAATTTCGTATTTCGCAAATGCCTGTCGCAAATTTCGAAACAAGGAGGAGAGAAATGAAACGTTTCAAATCAATTGCTGCGGTATTGTTAATGTGCTGTATGGTCTTTCTGGCTGCCTGCGGCGGCAAGGATTCCGGAAATAAGGAAACTGCCGGGGGAAACCAGGGAGAAGGCGCAGGGGAAAATGCGGGGGAAACCGGGGAAGAAAAGGCTCCCAGCGGCTCCATTGACAAAAGCAGGACCATCAACATCGCAAACAGCACGCTGGTAGACACCTTCTATACCCCGAAGGAATTCGGCATCGCAGAAGGCATTTCCTATGCGCAGGTTTATGATACCCTGCTGTCGCTGGAAGCGGACGGAAGCATCGGGCCCAGCCTGGCAGAGACCTGGGAGATTTCCGAGGACGGCCTGACCTATACCTTCCATCTGCGCAAGGATGTGAAATGGCAGGA
>CATJIW010000058.1 GCA_949740745.1 uncultured Lachnospiraceae bacterium
AGGAGGGACTCTTGCCCGAGAGCCTTCAGCGGTTCTGGGCTTGCCGTAACGTCTGACGCAGGAGGCTTTGGACGGAGTGCTTGTCAGAAGCCGGGGATCGTCAGGAAAGAATCTGGCAATATATCTGGGAAAAGCCCTCTGCGTCGTGTAGGGAAGACCAGAGAAGGCAGGAGGGACTCTTGCCCGAGAGCCTTCAGCGGTTCTGGGCTTGCCGTAACGCTTGACGCAGCAGGCTTTGGACGGACATATTGCCAGAATCTAATTGTGAAAAAGGAGCTGTTATGAATAATATATTGTCGGAAATGAAGCCTTCCCTTGTTCGTTACTCGGAAATCATTTCAAATATAACGGATTCCGCAGTATCCATCATTGACAATGAAATGATCCGAGTCCTCTATGTGGGAGGAGACTGGCGGGACGACGTGGGCGAAAACTGTGCGGACGTAGGGCATATTGCCCATTCTGCACTGGAAACCGGGCAGTCGCAGATTATGCTGGAGCCGGCCGGCCATCCCGGCTGTCGGAAGTGCACCTATCAAAGCCGGTGCAGGGAAAAGGTGGAAATGTGGACACCGATCATCGCCAATTATGAAACCCTGGGCACTCTTGGCTTCGTGGCGGAAAAGGCGGATTCGGAAAAGAAAATTCTGGCCGATCCCCAGATTTATCTGGAGTTTTTAGAAAAGATCGCAGACTTGATTGGCTATGAGGCGATGCAGCTTATGGAAAATCAGCGTGATAAGGCTTTGATTATGCTGATGGAATCCGTATTTGAACAGTACGATTCAGGTGTCATGATACTGAATCAAAACAACAGAATTTCCCAGATCAACAGGACGGGAAAAAATATTTTAAGGGAACAGTTTTATGACTTTGAACAGTTTCCCATCGAAATCCGTTCCACGGGCGTTTCCATTAATAATTTTGAAGAATTTGAATTGATACAGGGGGAGGAAAAGCTTCTGGTTGCAGGAAGCTCCCACAAGCTGAATCTGGGAGAATACAGCACCGTGCTTTTTTTCTCTGATATCAAAAAGCTCCGGGCCTCCCAAAATAAAATTTCTTCGTTTCAGTCCATTGTCGGAAATTCGAAAGCCATGCAGAGCCTGCGCACGAAAATAGAAATAGCGGCAAAGTCCCCGTCCTGCGTTTTGATTTATGCGGAGGACGGGCTGAGCAAGAAATTATATGCATGCGCGATTCATGACGAGAGCGACAGAAACGAAAAGCCCCTGGTAATTATTGACTGCCCAACGCTTCCCAGAATGAATGCAGAAAAATACCTTTTTGGCGTCGCTTCCCCTTCCGGGAAGGCCGGGCGCATCGAAGCGGCCAACGGAGGGACTTTAGTGCTGCATAATATTGAAGGACTGCCCCCGGAAATACAGGAATTGTTCGTACAGATGATCGAGACGAAAAAGCTTTCCCGCGTCGGCTCAAGAAAAATGCGGTCCGTGAATCTGCGCATCATTGCCACCACCAGAAGGGATCTTAGAAAAATGTCGGCGGAGGGCGCCTTTAACAGCAGCCTGTATTATTTAATCAGCGTCATTCCGATCGAAGTCCCTTCCCTGCGCAGCCGCAGGGAGGATATTCGTTCCATGGCAATTGTCTACATCCAGGAGTGCGCCAGAAGGCTGAATAAAACGATCCGGAAGATTGAAGACGAATTCTGGCGCATTGTGGAAACCTATGACTGGCCGGGAAATCTTCAGGAATTAAAAAATACGATGGAATACGTGGTAAATATGCTGATGGATTCGGATACCATCGGGGTAGAGCTTCTGCCGGAACAAATCCGGCCCGTCATGGACAGTCAGGCGTTTATTCAGCTGACCCTGGCGGAGGTGGAAAAGGAATACATCCGGCGGGCCCTGGAGGTATATGAAAAAAATGGTTATACCCGTGAGGAAACCGCCCATGCGCTCGGAATCGGCCCGGCCACGCTTTACCGGAAAATCAAAAAATATGAACTGTGAGATTAAGAAAAAAACGTTCTGCACACGGGGCGCTACGAATCCTCCGGCGCCGCAATCTGGATAAACTCCTGCATGGCGCGGGTAAGATAGGCATTTTTTTTATGATACAGATATACGTTTCTCTGGGCCTCCGGAGCGTCGATTTTATAGTAAATTACAGAAGAGTCCAGATGCAGGTGCCTGATCAGCGTGTCGCTGACGATGGAAATCCCCATTCCGAACTGGGTGAGGTGATAGGTGGTCATGACCTGATTCAGCTTCAGAATGTAATTGGGCTGAATGCCTGCCCGACGGCAGATGGCGTCGACCCGCTCTCTGGTGTCATTATGGGAGTGCAGTACCACAAAGGGATCATCCCGGAATTTTTTCAGCGGGACACCCGGAAACCGGGGATTACGGTGAAGGTTTTTTTCCACGTCCGCAAAGGTCAGCTGATAGCCTGCCGCCCTTTGGTTGCTGTCAAAGGAGGCGGGGACTGCCAGCAGAAGATTCTCCTGAAAGCATTTCCTTCCGTGGTAAATCTGCGGATCCAGGGCGTAATTGTCAATTACGATATCCAATTCCCCATTGAACAGCTTCTGTTCCAGCTCAGGCGTGGAACCCTCGTAAAAGTTCAGGCTCACATGCGGATATTTCTGCCGGAACTGCTCGATAAACGGCGGAAAGATAAAAGAGGCAAAAAAATAAGTGCCGCCCAGAGTCAGATGCCCGGCCTTTAGTTCATGAAGCCTTCCCACATGATATGCGAATTCGTCTTCCAGATCCAGGATTTTTTCTGCGGTCCGAATATATTCCTTTCCGCATTCCGTCAGCCGGATCGGGCTGGTGCTCCGGTCAAAAAGCGGGGCGCCGACTTTTTTTTCTATTTTTTTGATGGCGGAACTGAGGGCCGGCTGGGAAATATATAAATTCTGGGCGGCTTTGGAAAAGCTCTGTGCCTTGTAAACTTCCATTACGTAATTCATTCCATGAAACATATCTGTGCCTCCATGTACAGAAGAAGGTGCCGAAAAAGACGGCCGCAGATAAATCATAGCTCAATTTTCCGCAGGGTGCAACCATAAATTAATTATTTAGATAATTATAGAATGTATAAATATATGATTATATTGGCATTTGTGAAACACGAAGCGGCCATAATACTTTGGCAGTCCGTCCGCCCAAAGCCTGCTGCGCCAGACGTTCCGGCAAGCCTGAAACCGCAGAAGTCACCGGGGAAAGAATCCCTCCTGTCTTCGCTGGTTCTGTTTTTACGACAGTCGGCTTATTATATAATGATTTAGTTATAATATTTATGCGGTTATAAATATTTGATTTTTGTGATGGGGGATTTTATAATGGAGTCATCCAAAGCAGATGCGGCGGCATGGGAGCATCGTTTGAACCAGTAAAGGAGAATCGAATATGAACTACGCAGAAGAATCGTTGAAAATGCACTATGACTTAAAAGGGAAGCTTGAGATTGTTTCAAGAACGCCCGTAGATTCCAAAGAGGCTTTAAGCCTCGCCTATACGCCGGGAGTCGCCCAGCCCTGTCTGGAAATCCAGAAGGATGTGAGCAAGAGCTTTGAGC
>CATJIW010000059.1 GCA_949740745.1 uncultured Lachnospiraceae bacterium
GAAGCTTTGCGCCGCTCTGCACGATCTGCTCCAGAAGGGGAAGGATTTCCTGAATGTTGCTGATCTTCTTATCGGTGATCAGCACATAAGGATTGTCAAGCTCTGCGCACATTTTTTCCATATCGGTGCACATATAAGCGGAAATGTAGCCTCTGTCAAACTGCATGCCTTCTACCAGATCCAGCTCTGTCTTCATGGTCTTGGACTCTTCGATGGTGATCACGCCGTCCTTGGAAACCTTCTCCATGGCGTCTGCAACCCTCTCGCCGACCTCGTCGTCGCTGGAAGAAATCGCCGCAACTCTGGCGATCTGCTCCTTGCCGCTGATGGGCTCACTCATCTCGGCAATAGCCTCTACCGCCGCATCAGTGGCCTTCTTCATGCCTTTTCTTAAAATAATGGGGTTTGCGCCTGCGGCCAGGTTCTTCACTCCCTCATGTACCATCGCCTGAGCCAGTACCGTCGCCGTGGTGGTTCCGTCGCCGGCCACGTCGTTGGTCTTAGAAGCCACTTCCTTGATGAGCTGTGCGCCCATATTTTCAAAAGCGTCCTCCAGCTCGATCTCCTTTGCAATGGTCACACCATCGTTGGTGATCAGGGGCGTCCCGAAGGACTTATCCAGGACCACGTTTCTTCCCTTCGGCCCAAGTGTCACTCTTACCGTATCTGCCAGTTTGTTTACGCCGGCCTCCAGTGCTGCTCTCGCATCAGCGCCAAACTTGATTTCCTTCGCCATAGCTTTTCAATCTCCTTTATTCTGTGATATTATTTTACGACCGCCAGAATGTCGCTCTGCTTCACGACGATGAACTCTTCCTCATCCAGCTTCACTTCCGTGCCCGCATACTTGGAGTAGATCACTGCGTCTCCCACAGCCACCTCCATCTTCACCTCTTCGGTGCCGGGGCCTACTGCCACAACCTCCGCCTGCTGAGGCTTCTCTTTTGCTGTGCCGGGAAGAACGATCCCGGATTTGGTGGTTTCTTCTGCCTCAACCTGTTTTAATACGACTCTGTCGCCTAAA
>CATJIW010000060.1 GCA_949740745.1 uncultured Lachnospiraceae bacterium
CTGCGGCGGCCTTCTGGCCTACAACTATTTTTCCGGGGAGCATCTGACCGGCTTCGAAGAGGGGCGTCCCCTCTTTGTGAGAACGCCGGATGCGAAATTCAATCTGGCCAATTTCATGCGGGTACATCTGATGACCTCTCTCGGAGCCTTAAAGACCGGTCTGGACCTTTTGTTCCGGGAGGAGGACGTCCAGGCGGACGAGATTCTGGGGCACGGCGGCCTCTTTAAAACAAAAGGGGTCGGACAAAGGCTTCTGGCGGCGGCCGTGAATGCGCCGGTGTCCGTTATGGAGACGGCGGGAGAGGGTGGCGCCTGGGGCGCAGCGCTTCTGGCCGCCTACGGGAAAAACCGGAAGGAGGGCGAGAGCCTTGGAAGCTACCTGTCAGACCGGGTGTTTGCAGATGCGAAAGCAGAGAAGATTCTGCCGGACCCGGAGGACGTGAAAGGCTTTGACGCCTTTATCAAACAATACGCCGGCGGCCTTCCCATCGAGCGCGCCGCCGTGGATATGCTGCGATAACGGTTCGCAGTCTGACTTTATGACGATATCGGAAAAGATGCCGCAGGCCGGAGGTTGGGGGAATGCGGCATCTTGACGACATCGGAAATGCCTGATTCGCTTAACAGTGTTCATTTCCGGCTGTCTCTTTCGCTGAATAGGTATTCTTACCTTATCAGTTTGCTTGTCTGTGTTATCACAGTTTTGTTTGTTGCTTCGTGAAACGCTGCAATTATGCGGAGTTCTTTTCGCAGATCTGTGTCCTTTTTCATTGTTCGCTGTAACTTTATTAACAAGAATCTAACAAAAAGCCCACAACAAGTCAATTTGGTATTTGGGGAATGTGCCGCCTTAATCGTCGTAATGGCCTTTGCATGAAATGATTTTGATATTCTGCAATTCATCAATATCGCATACGAGACATTCATCGATCCGTCTGGAATATCCAGGGCGGTGTTTCAGTGGCTCTGGCTTTCCAATGCCTTGCATTGCTCCATTTCTTCGTATATCTTCAATTAACGAATAAATTTTATTTGCTGTTTTCTTATCCTTTTTAATCCAATCCATGAATTCCGCCATTGCATCTGGGGAAAAGGTGAAATCATTCATCAAGCATAGCCTTTAATTCATCAAGTGATTTATGGATTACTTCACCTTGTTCTAGCTGGGCAAAGCTATGGTCTAATTTTTTTAGATACTCCTCATTTCTTTTTGCTTTTGCCATTTCGTTATACTCTTTTTCGGATACGATTACTACATTTTCATTTTTTGGCCGTGACACAATCAGCGTTTCACCGCCTATTACTCTATTGCACCACTCCTTAAAATTTTCACGTACATCCATGCTTTTTACTGCCAACATGCTATCACCTCCTATTTTCGTATGGTTTTTCGTACCTTTATTATATGTGGTTATTATGTATATGTCAAATTAGTTTATGCCGGAAATTATATATATTTCTATCCATTTCAACATAACAACATATTTTCAACAAATTCCATATTACAGACCGTTTCACAAGTCCCAAATCGAATAGAATAGCAGTAGGTTATTTGTTCGATTGTCCGGTGATAATCGGTAATAAAATAAAGGCTTTCCGAAGCTTCATGCCTCGAAAAGCCTTTCTACAAATCTTTGCGAGCTGGCGAGCAGACTCGAACTGCCGACCTCCTCATTACCAATGAGGTGCGCTACCACCTGTGCCACGCCAGCCTGATATGAAACTGCTGCTGCCGATAAGAACTCAATACCGACAAGATGCGCTGCCATCTGCCTTTGCTTTGTTGCTAAGTTCAGCGGCAACATGAATAATATACTATAGAAGAGCCGGCTTGTCAACTGTTTATTTTGGAAATTTGTTTTTTCTTTCATTTCTTTTCCGGCTTTTTTTCTTTACAGGAATCTCTGAGAGCCAGACGGCAGGGCATTTTGATCTGGAGGCCGGCTTCAGGGGGTGTTTTTAACAGGTGATAGACGATTCCCGCACCGCAGCGGCCCATTTCATAGGCCGGGGCGTGGACGGTGGTTAAGGGCGGGGAGGCCATCCGGCACAGGCTGATGTCGTCGAAGCCGATAAAGGAAATGTCGCCCGGCACCTTGAAGCCCTGTTCTTTGGCGGCATTTAAGGCGCCGAGGGCAATGGGGTCGCTGGCGGCGAAGACGGCGGAGGGGATCTGGCCGGATTCCAAAAGCTCCGTCATCATCTGATAGCCGGATTCGCTGGAAAACTGCCCCTCCTTTATATAAGGAAGGTAAGTAATGCCGCGGCTTTCACAGAAGGAGAGAAACGCTTTCCGCCTGCTGTCGGGAAACAGGGAACCGTCGGCCAGGTATTCCTGGCCGCCCAGGTAGGCGATTTTTTGATGTCCGAGCCTGCAGAGGTAATCCAGGGCATCGGATACGGCCCGGTCGAAATCCAGAGTGATGGAGGAGGTTTCCGGGTCGGGGGAAGCCATGTCGATCAAAAGCAGGGAGTCGCTGATTTCTTTGAACCGGGCGACTTCCTCCGTCGTGAATTTTCCGATGCAGATCAGGCCGTCGGCCTGAGAGAGGGATTCCATGCAGTTTAAGTCGCTTTTAAAGGTGCGGATCACGTTCAGGCGGTTGGCCAGGCAGAAGTCTTCAATGCCCTGGCGGATCGAAAGATAATAGCTGTCTTCCAGCTCCTGAAGCGAAGAGAACCACTGCAGGATTCCCATGGTGTAGGCGGCTTTGGCGGCGCTTTTTAACCGTTTCTGGTAATTTAATTCCCTGGCGGCGTCCAGGACCTTCTGCCTGGTCTCCGGAGGGACCGACAGGGAGGAATCTTGATTGAGAATCCGGGAGGCGGCGGCAGAAGAGACGCCGGCTTTTTGGGCAACATCTTTTAAAGTGGCCAATGGGGAAATCCTCGCTTTCACATTGTTCACGGACATTATAAACAAAAACGGGAAGAAAAGCAATCCCGGAGGGACGCTTAGGCCTCCGCTTTTTCCCGCTGCAGGAAGTGCGGGAACTCAGGCGGAGAGAATGGAAAAATCAGCGGACCTGTAGTACAATGGACGGGACAACAGGTGATTTGAGGCTGAAGGAGTATCTGGAAAATCACGGGCATGTCTGCGCCCAGGCATATTCCGGCACCAATTTACAGATGGAGAGGGTCAACATGGACGAAAAAAACAATGTAACAGAGCAGTTAAAGGAACTGATTACCGTATACGGTTTTAACAAAAACACGCTTTCCCAATATTTGGGATTACCGCTAGGCAGCATAGAGGATTTGTCGAATGGAAACATTGACTTTCTGCCGGACGATTGCTTATATCGGTTTAGGCTGTTTAACAAAATCTCGTTCCTTTATGCAAGCGCAGCAGAGGACAAGGATTTGAAATTAACC
>CATJIW010000061.1 GCA_949740745.1 uncultured Lachnospiraceae bacterium
GCCGTCCTCGGCCGGAGACGTGATATGATAAGCGTCACAGGTGGCGCCATAACCGGCCACCTCCGCATAAATACGGGCATTCCTGGCCTTTGCATGCTCCAGCTCCTCCAGGATTGCCACGCCGGCTCCCTCACCCATGACAAAGCCGCTTCGCTCCCTGTCAAAAGGAATCGACGCCCGCTTCGGATCCGCAGACTCACTGAGGGCCGTCAGAGCCGAAAAGCCTGCCACCCCGATGGGCGTGATACTGGCCTCCGTGCCTCCTGCCGCCATCACGTCCGCATCCCCGTACTGAATCGTCCGGTACGCCTCGCCGATGGAATGCGTTCCCGTGGCGCAGGCCGTCACCACGTTGATATTCTTGCCCTTGAACCCAAGCTGGATTCCCACGTTGCCCGCCGCCATATTGGAAATCATAAGCGGCACAAACAGCGGATTCACCCGGCCGGGCCCCTTCTCAAGCATCTTCTTGTATTCCCGCTCCATGGCCTGAAGGCTTCCGATTCCGGAGCCGATGCTCACGCCGACCCGGAACGGGTCCTCCCGCTCCATAGAAAGGCCCGAATCCTCCAGGGCCTCCTTCGCCGCCGCCACCGCATACTGGCTGAAAAGCTCCATCCGCCTGGCCGCCTTCACATCCATCCGTTCCTTTGCGGCAAAGCCCTTAACCTCCGCCGCCAGCTTTATCTTAAAGCCCTCCGTGTCAAACCGGGAAATCTCCCCGATGCCCACCAGGCCGCTTTTTATCCCATTCCAAAAATCTCCCACCGTATTTCCGATGGGAGTAACGGCCCCCAGGCCGGTCACAACCACTCGACGCTTCATCGTCCCGCTCCTTTCACATCGCCATACCGCCGTCCACGCATAAGACCTGCCCGGTAATATACCCGGCCTGCTCCGACGCAAGGAAGGAAACTGCCTCCGCCACGTCCTTTGTCCTGCCAAAACGTCCGAAAGGAATCTGGCCGCAGGCCTGCTCCTTCACCTTCTCAGAAAGCACCTGCGTCATCTCCGTGTCAATAAAGCCCGGAGCCACCGCATTAACCGTAATCCCTCTGGAAGCAAGCTCCCTGGCCGCCGATTTGGTCAGGCCGATCACACCCGCCTTCGACGCACAGTAATTGGCCTGGCCTGCATTGCCCATGACCCCCGACACCGAAGAAATATTGACGATCCGCCCGCTCCTCTGCTTCAGCATCAGCCTGGACACATGGCGGATACAGTTAAAAGCCCCTTTCAGATTAATGCCGATCACCCGGTCAAAATCCTCCTCCGACATCTTCATAAGAAGTCCGTCCCTGGTAATTCCCGCATTGTTGACCAGGACGTCAATCCGTCCGTACTTATCCGCTACCGCTTTAAAGAAATTCTCTGCCGCCTTAAAATCCGACACGTCACATCCCATGGCCTCCGCCCGGCCTCCGCCGGCCTCGATCTCCGAAACCACCGCCTCCGCCCGTTCCCTGGAGCCGTTATAATTCACGACGACCGTGCAGCCCTTATCTGCGAGAGCCAGGGCAATGGCCTTCCCGATCCCTCTGGACGCTCCCGTCACCACCGCAATCCGTTCACTCATGACAGGCCTCCTTCCTCCAGCTTTTCAAGATCCTCCCAGGTTTCCACATTAATGAGGACCGCTCCCTTTACAATCTTTTTAACAAAAGAAGTCAGCGTCCTTCCCGGCCCGATCTCCACAAAAGTATCCACGCCGTCCGCCGCCATGGCTTCCACACTCTGCTGCCATTTCACCGGAGAATACACCTGCTTTTTTAAGTATTCCTTCATGTTCTCCGTATCCTTCACATAACCGGCGGTCACGTTGGTCACATAAGGGATCTCAGGCACGGAAAGCCTCACCGGAACAAGCTGCCCGGCAAGCTTCTCTCCCGCCCCTTTCAGAAGCGGCGAATGAAACGGCCCGCTCACGTTGAGGGGAAGCACCCGTTTTGCGCCTGCTGCCCGCAGGGCCGCACCGGCCTCCTCCACTGCGCCCTTCCGGCCCGAAATCACAAGCTGGCCGGGACAGTTATAATTGGCGATCCACACCTCCGGAATTGAAGAAAGCACCTGGGAAACGTCCTCCGCCTTCATGGCGAGAACCGCCGCCATGGCCCCTTCGCCTGCCGGGACCGCCTCCTCCATGAAAATCCCCCGTTTCCTCACCAGAGTAATGGCATCCATGACATCCATGGCCCCTGCTGCCGCCATGGCGCAGTACTCTCCAAGACTTAAGCCCGCCGTCACGTCCGGCCTGCGAATCGAAGCTCCGGCCTCCCTCCGCCTGTCGATCTCCGCCATCATGGCAAGACTGGTCGTCACCATGGCCGCCTGCGTAAACTCCGTCCGGTCCAAATCCTCATTCTTTTCAAAACAAAGAGCCTTCATGTCCAGCCCTAAAAGCCCTCCGGCCTTGTCAAAAATCCGCCTGGACGCCTCGCTGTTCTCGTAAAAATCCTTACCCATGCCGGCTTTCTGCGCCCCCTGGCCGGGAAATAAATACGCTATCTTACCCATGAACTGCGCTCCTTAAATACGTCGACAGCCTGCGCCATCAGCTCCTCAATAATCTCCTTACAGGACTGTTCCTTCTTGATCAGCCCTGCGATCTGTCCTGCCATGACGCTTCCCCTGTCTGCATCCCCCTCCATAACGGCCTTTCGAAGGCCCCCGATGGTAAGGTTCTCCAGCTCCTCAAAGGTTGCGCCCTCCTTCTCCAGCCTCAGATATTCCCTGGTGGTCTTATTGCGCAGAGTCCGCACCGGGTGTCCCGTGCTCCTGCCGGTCACCACGCTGTCAATATCCTTCGCTCCCAGAATCTTCTTCTTATAATTCTCATGGACAATGGATTCATGGGCCACCACGAACCGGGTGCCGATCTGAACCGCCTCGGCTCCCAGCATAAGCATGGCCGCTATCCCCCTGCCGTCCCCTGCGCCGCCTGCGCCGATGACAGGGATCTCCACCGCATCCGCCACCTGGGGCAGAAGGGCCATGGTCGTAAGCTCCCCGATATGCCCGCCGGACTCACAGCCCTCCGCCACCACGGCGTCCACGCCGCTTCTCTCCATCCGCTTCGCAAGAGCCACCGATGCCACCACCGGGATCACCTTGATCCCGGCCTCCTTCCACATGGGAAGAAACTTCTCCGGGCTTCCGGCGCCGGTGGTCACCACCTTCACGCCTTCCTCGACGACGACCTTCGCTACCTCCTCCGCATAGGGGCTGAGAAGCATGATGTTTACGCCAAATGGCTTCTTCGTGGCTTCCTTCGCCTTGCGGATTTCCGAACGGACCCAGTCCGCCGGGGCGTTGGCCGCACCAATGAGGCCCAGCCCGCCGGCCTCCGACACCGCCGCCGCCAGATTATGCTCCGCTACCCAGGCCATTCCGCCCTGGATAATCGGATATTCAATACCAAGACATTCCGTTACTCTGGTCTTCATGCTTCCGCTCCCTTTCCCTTTAAATACTCCATGACGGCGCCCACCGTCGTCAGTTCCTCCAGATCCTCCGCCGGAATCTCCACGTCATACTCCTCCTCAAGAGCCATCACAAGCTCAAACAGATCCAGGGAATCCGCTCCCAAATCATCCTTAAACGAGCTGGCCTCCGTAACGCTCTCTGCATCTACGTTTAACTGCTCCGCGATCATTTCCTTCATCTTCTCAAACATTTTCTTACTCTCCTTTACATTTCTTCAATCATATTTCTTCATATTATTTATGTAACCTCCGGTCCCTTTCAGTGGGGATCCGGAAAATTTCCTGCCAGAAGCTGCCCGGTTAAAAACTGCCGTGCCGGATACTACCACACCAGATAAGTTGCTCCCCAGGTGAGCCCCGCTCCAAAGCCGGCCAAAACCAGCCGGTCTCCCCGCTCGAGCCTCCCCTCCCGGTTCAGCTCATCCAAAAGAATGGGAATGCTGGCGCCGGATGTGTTTCCGTAACGCTCCAGATTCATGGGAAACCTGGAAAGGGGCTGCTTCATCCGCTTCGCCACCGAGGCGATGATCCGCTCATTGGCCTGGTGAAGCACAAAATACCGAATCTCCTCCGCCAAAACCCCCGCCTCCGAAAGGACCGTTTCCAGCGCCTCCGGCACCGTCCTCACCGCAAACCGGAACACCTCCTGGCCGTTCATGGACAGATATCCGAAATCCGCCTTCCCCTGAACCGTCCCTTCCTTAACAAACGGATTCCGAAGGGGCGTTCCCGTACAGCGGAGAACCTCCCCCCGGCTTCCGTCCGCCCGCATAAGAAACGGCCCGATCCGGCTGACAGCCCTCCGGCCCTCCGGCCCGGTTCCTGACGCACACGGCGCATCCCGCCCGTCCTGTTCCGGCTCCGTCCTCCTGAGCGCCACGGCCCCGGCTCCGTCCCCGAACAAAATACAGGTCCCCCGGTCACTCCAGTCCACTGTCTTAGAAAGGGTATCGGCCCCGATTACCAGAGCCGTCCGATACGCCCCCGATTCCAAATAGACGCAGGCCGTATTCAGAGAAAACAGAAAACCTGAACAGGCGGCGCTCAAGTCAAAGCAGGCCGCATTCACGGCTCCCAAAGCCGCCTGCACCTCACAGGCCGTCCCCGGAAACAGACAATCCCCCGTAGAAGTGCCGGCCACAATAAGATCCAGCTCTCCCGGAGAAAGCCCCGCCATCTCCATGGCCCTTTCCGCCGCCCGTACCGCCATGTCCGTGGTGCCCGCCTCCGAAATCCGGCGGCTCCCGATCCCCGTCCTCTCTCTGATCCAGGCGTCGCTGGTCTCCACCATCCGTTCCAGTGCCCCATTGTCAAGCACCTTCTCCGGCACAAAACTTCCCGTTCCAATTATACTCACACACATACTATTTTTATGTCCTTATTATTTGAATATCAAACTATTTGACAGTATACGTGATTTTACTTTCCTTGTCAAGAATAAATTCCATAGGCTAAAAAAGCAGAACACTAAAAAAGCACTTTTCTTTGCAAATACTCTGTGATACACTGGTTACACAGGCCTATCGCCCGCCGGTTTGACACAATGCGTCATTTCCTGACCGGTGGAACGAGCGGCCTTTATCCTGCCTGCAAATAAACGCCGGCAGGACAAAAAGCATCCGGATTTCTTCCCAGGCAGGAATCGTCCGGATCAAAAATATCAATATCATAATTCATCGGGAGTGAAATGTTATGGCACCTATCGTACACAGTGGAAACGACAAACAGAAACGTATCGGCCGCAAGGTAGGAAACCTGGTTGCGGCAATGTTGGGCGTGAGCATCACCCTGGTTGTGGTGCTGTGTGTGCTGATGTTCTACCGGCTCACCATGTCCATGATGCAGAATGAATGCGTCAGCGGCACCAATGTGCTGGCCTATGAGCTGTCTTCCTATTCCGGAGACGAAGATAAGACAGCGCTTTTAGACGCACTCAAGCAGGAAATGGGATGTGAATTTACCATTTTTCATGGAGACGAACGGGCATATACCACCATCCAGCAGGACGGGCGAAGAGCCGTGGGCACCCGTCTCTCCGGCGACATTGCCGGGATCGTGCTGAAACAGGGCAAAAGCTATGTGGGGCAGGCCTCCATTTTGGGAGAAAAACATCTTTGCTCCTACGTTCCCACCTACGATGCCGACGGACAGATAGACGGTCTGATTTTTGCCGGGATCTCCATGACTTCCGTCGTAAAGCAGATCGGCCTGACCGTTGCGCTGTCCTTTATCATCGGCATTGCGCTGATTATTATCGGAATATTGATCATTGGAGCCTACATAAAAAGATCAGTTTCCAATCCTCTCTTCCGCCTGACCATACTGGCCCAGACTCTGGAGCAGGGAAACCTGGGCCTTGGCCAGCACCAGACGATAATGGCAAGGGTGCATTCCAACGACGAAATCGGAATATTGTCTAAAAGCTTTGACAATACCATCGGCCGTCTGAGAAATTATATCGGAGAAATCTCCAATATGCTGGAGTCCATCGCCAACGGTGATTTAACGGCACAGATCACCCAGGAGTACGTGGGGGATTTTGCAGCTATCCGTACCTCCTTAAACGATATTCTCCAAAAGCTCAATACCACGGTAGGACAGATTGTCTCCAGCGCAGAGCATGTTTCCGGCGGGGCGGAGCAGATGTCCACCGCTTCTCAGGCCCTCAGCCAGGGTTCCATGGAGCAGAGCAGCGCCGTAGAAGAACTGGAAGAGACCATTTCCTCTGTCACGGCAAGCGTCAAACAAACTGCCGAAAGCGTACGCCATGCCAGAGAACAGGTTGACGGGATGGGCAGTCAGCTTACCGAAGGAAATCAAAGGATGCAGGAAATGATAACCGCCATGAGCGAGATTACCGACAGCTCCATTGAAATCGAAAAAATCATCAAAACAATCGAAGATATTGCATTCCAGACCAATATCCTTGCCCTGAATGCCGCCGTAGAGGCCGCCCGCGCCGGTACGGCAGGCAAAGGCTTTGCCGTTGTCGCCGACGAAGTCCGGAATCTGGCAGCCAAGAGCGCAGAAGCATCTCAATCTACCTCGGCGCTGATCGGACGCTCCACTGCCGCAGTAAATCAGGGAACGCAAATTGCGGACGCTACTGCCAGACAGCTGGAAAATATAGTAGCAGGCGCCCACGAGATCGTGGAAACCATCAACGGAATCGCCGACGACGCACAGACCCAGGCAGCTGCGGTAGAACAGATCCAGGCGCAGATCGGGCAGATTGCCAGTGTTGTACAGACGAATTCTTCTACGGCAGAAGAAAGCGCGGCTACCAGCCAGGAGCTCAGCGCCCAGTCCAACGTACTAAAGCAGTTGGTCGAAACCTTCCGCCTCCGCCGGATATAACCTTCAGAAATAAAATAATCCCCGGTAAAAACCATACAAAAGGTTTCTGCCGGGGAATTTTTATTTGGCAGGCAGGCCGGTTTCGTTTAATTTCTCCCGAAGTTCTCCGGCCGCCTCAAAAAGGCATCCTTTGATATACTCAAAATTTTCCGGATTCCGGTATTCCTCGATATATCCGGTAATCCCCAGGGCGGCCATGCACTGTCCCTCCCCGTCAAACACCGGAACTGCCATGCAGCCGATTCCCGCCGTAAATTCCTCGTCATCCATGCCATAGCCCCTCTTTTTCGTAAGAGCCAGCTCCTCCCTGAGCCCGTCCAGATCGGCAATGGTGCGGGCCGTCCGCTTATGAAGCGTGAGCCCGGCCAGATACTGCTCCTTAACCTCCTCACTCTGATTGGCAAGAATGACCTTCGCCCCGGCGCTGGTATTCACCTCCAGAGGCATATAAAGCTGCGCCAGCACATTGAGCTCCGCCGCCGACAGGGCCTGCTCCGTATAAATAAACTGCCCGTTTTGAAAAACCGCATACTGGGCCGTCTGATTGGTCCTTGCCGTCAGAGCCTGCATAACCGGCTTAATGACATGCTTTCTGTCCGTCCTGTTCCGATAGCCGGCCACAAGCCGGAAAGGCTCATTGCCGATGGTATAGCGGACCGGAGACCCTTCAAGGACCGTCACATATTCCCGGCCCGCCAGATTTTTCATAATGCGGAACAGCGATGCGGTCGGAATCTCAAGCTCCCTGGACAATTCATTCAGCGACTTGGGCTTTGCACTGAGAAACAATGCTTCTATAATATTGAGCGTCCGCATGACTGCGGGCACCACGATCATCTCATCCTTCAACTTCTCCTCCTCCTGCCGGATCATCCATCTGCCGGACAATCCTCCCGCCAGATAATTCTTCTGCCGGATAAACACAGGTTCCGTCCCGTCCTTCAGGGAAACAGACGGTTCAGCGCCAGCAAAAGCCCCTCATGGTCGTTGTCCGCGGTGACCTCCGAAGCCGCCGCCTGTACATCCTCCGGCCCATTCCCCATGGCGACGCTGTGCCCCGTGGCTCTCAGCATATCGATATCATTATAATTATCCCCAAAAGAAACCGTTTCCGCCGGATTTATCCCCCATTCCCGGCACAAAATGTGGACAGCCTGGGACTTAGAAGCCCGTCCGTCCATAATCTCCAAAAGATGCGGAGCCGATTTACAAAAAACGCACTGGGGAAACCTTCCTCTCAGCCGTTCTGCCGTTTCATCCAGAAGCCGTTTTGGCCCCACTCCCCAAAGCTTGTGGACGGGCGCCCCTGGAGAAAGCAGCTCCTGCCAGGATCCCTTAACGGCGCAGACCGAGGTAATCTCTTCCTCTCTGCGGACAAGAGGATGCCTTCTGTCTGTGACTATCCAAAGATCCCCTGAATAGGCACAGAAGCAGCATTCCTCCGTTTCCGGCGGAAATTCCTTCCAGATTTCTGCCGCAAGCGTCTGTGAAAGCCCGATGCCTGCCAGAGGCTTCCTGTTTTCATCCAGAACCA
>CATJIW010000062.1 GCA_949740745.1 uncultured Lachnospiraceae bacterium
ACCGGCAGGCCAGCCGATAGACCTCTTCGCACTCCTTCGGCCCAAGCTTCACAAAGAAGCCCTCGGTGCGGCCTTCGATCTGGAGGGTTTCAAGGAGCTTCGGAATGTCCTCCTCCTTCGCACCCAGCTCCGCAAAAGAAGTAGGCATGCCGACGGAACGGAAAAACGCTTTCGTCCTTGCGATTCCTTCCTTCGCCGTCTCCTCCGGATTCTCGAAATTCATCTCGCAGCCCCACACCCGGACCGCAAACTGGGCGAACCGGTCCACGTCATGATGCATCACATAGGTCATCCACGCCGGGAACATAACCGCCAGCCCGGCCCCGTGAGCGCAGTCATAAAAGGCGGAAAGCTCATGCTCCAGATTGTGGCTGGCCCAGTCCTGCTCCCTTCCCACACCGCAGACGTCGTTGTGGGCCAGAGTGCCCGCCCACATGATGTTGGCCCTCGCCTCATAATCATTGGGATTCTCCAGCACCTTCGGAAGCTCCTTGATAATGGTCTTCAGCACGCCCTCGCAGAGACGGTCCGTGATCTCCACGTGCTTCGTGTTGGTGAAATACCGCTCAAACACGTGGGCCATGATATCCGTACAGCCGCTGGCCGTCTGGTAAGGCGGAAGGCTCATGGTAAGCTCGGGATTCATAATGGCAAACACCGGGCGCATCATCTCACAGCCGAAAGGCCGCTTGTACATGCCGTCCTCATGGGTAATGACGGAGCCGTCGCTCCCCTCGCTCCCCGCCGCCGCAATGGTGAGGACGGAGCCTACGGGAAGAGACCTTTCCGGAAACGCCTTTCCCGTATAAAAGTCCCAGAAATCCCCTTCGTACGGCGTGCCGATGGCAATAGCCTTCGACGAGTCAATGGTGCTTCCGCCGCCCACCGCCAGGATAAAGTCCACATTTTCCTTCCGGCAAAGCTCGATCCCCTCATAGACCAGGCCGCTCCTGGGATTGGGCTTCACGCCGCCAAGCGTCACATATTCCAGGCCCTCTTTTTCCAGGGACGCTTTCACCCGCCCAAGGAGCCCCGAACGCTCCGCACTTCCCCCGCCGTAATGGATCAGCACCTTGCTTCCGCCAAATTCCTTCACATAATGCCCCGCCTCATTTTCTGTCTCTTTCCCAAACGCAAAATATGTAGGGCTGTAAAAAGTAAAATTGTCCATAATACCTGTTCTCCTTTTGTCTTTCTGCTCTCCAGTATAGCACATTTTTAAGCCTGCATCTACCCAAAAAACAAACCTCCTGTCTCGGGGCCGCCGGAAATGCTTTCCATCGCAGATGCGACTTAAAACACGCCGATCATCTGCTCACGGAAACACTTCCGGCGGCCCCTTCCTGAAT
>CATJIW010000063.1 GCA_949740745.1 uncultured Lachnospiraceae bacterium
AAACCACCTTTGATGCGGTTATTGATGAGATGATCTGCAATGCCTGGTATTCGGTCAGAGAGTTCCATATCCATTTAAGCGGAATGCAGGCGGACGGACAGGTGCGGGATGGTCTGGAGCGGGCAATTATGAGGCTGACAGAGCTTAGCGGCCTTCCGGCCAATGCGTCGAAGGTTGAGATCAAGAATGCCATTCAGAGACATAACCGGGAATTAAAGGGATACAAAGAGCAGCTAACCAACATGGTTCCCTATCGGGCGCTTGCCGGCTTTTTTAATAAAAGCGAAGAGCCGGTAGAGTGGGGGAGCGTCAGGAGGCTGACTGCCTACATAGAACGAATCAACAGAGAGGTCGTGCTGCTCCCATATATACTGGGGACGGAGAGCAAGTTGCAAAAAACGATCTACTTCCAGGAATCTTGGATAGAAATGATACAGGATCATACCGTAATGATTCTTGGCTGGATTCAATATGAGAAGGTAAAATGGCTTCAGAACAACAATCCGGAGGTGCCGGGGCTTGTCCATAAGTTGACGCCCATGGATGAAAAGATGAGGAAACTGAACAATGTTCGGAAACTCTGGGAAGGAGTTCTTGATATAAGTGAAGTGAGAGATGTGTTTACGGACCGGCCAGTCATAACCCGGCAGTATGACGTGGATCATTTCATCCCATGGTCTTTTGTGATGAATGACGAGCTATGGAACCTGATGCCTATGGATTCTTCGTTAAATTCCGCAAAGAGCAACCGCCTTCCCCGATGGGAGCCATTTTTCAGGCGTTTTGCGGAAAATCAGTTTCTTATGTATGGCCTGATCCACGAAAAGGCAGGAATCTGGAAATTATACGAAGCCTGTTACCGGGACAATCTACATTCTTTGTGGGCAGGACAGGAGCTTTACCGGAAAGGGAACACGAAAGAAGAATTTTACCATATTCTGCAGAAAAATATGCGGCCGGTTTATGATTCCGCCAAACGGCAGGGATACGAAGTCTGGAACAGGAATTAAAAACAAGTAAAAAGAAGTTTATATTGACCGGGGGCCAAAAAGCCACGAGATGCTGCGGTGGATAGAGGCTCCCGGGGAGAACGTCATTCTGGTCAGAGGGAACCATGATGAGGAGTTTGCGTATAATGTGGAACTGATGAGAACGATTCTGCAGAAGGAAGGAATGGAGACAGACAGCAGAGCAGATACTCTGTACGCATACCGGAAGGCAAAACAGATCCTTTCTTATTTTGACTATTACGGGACGATCGAATCGCTGGTCCGGGAAAAAAATGTGACTGTTTTGCAGCTGGCCCGGTGGGCATCCTGTATCCGGAAAATGCCGTATTTCTATGAACATACCGTGGGGGGACGCCGGTGCATCGTTGTTCATGCCGGTTATGTGGAGAGCCTTGAGCGTCTGCAGGGAATGGAAACAGACGACACCTATGATTCCCTGGAGCACTTTTATCTCACAGCAAGGGACGACGCTTACATTTACGGAGGGGTGGAGCATGGGATGATTCTGGCGGGACATACTCCGACGACGGCTAAGTACGAGCTTCCTTTTAACCAGGGAAAGGTTTACCGCGTTTATAATGAAGAAACGGACTGCGCTTTCTATGACCTGGACTGCGGCTATGCGTTCAAGGATGTCAGTCCGGAGGCCAGGCTGGCCTGCCTGCGGCTGGAGGATGAAGAGATTTTCTACATTCAGGAATGAATGGCTGCTTTTCAAAAGGGGATGGATTGTGTTTACCGTTATCAGTATGGAGAGAGTTTTGAAGAGGTGTGGACGGGGAAAGAAAGCGGCAGATGCTTTCGGGATTATGAAAGCTGCTGTGAAGCATTTCGGTGTGAACTGGCAGAATATCCGGAAGCGGACCGGGAGAAACACCTCAGATGGATGGCGATCCTGCGGGATCCTCCGGACGGTATCTCGGAATGCGGGATCGCATATGTGGATGCTGAGGCAAGGCTGAAAGATATAGCGGGCCATCCCTCTGGCCAATGGGATTTCAACGCTCCTGATTTTGACTCTGTATGTTCCGAGACGTGCATTGCCATTCCTGTGCCATTTTGCCGGGGTGATTTGGTATATCATTCAGGTGAAGGACCTTTTGTCCTTGATTATATCAATACATGGGATTTGGAAAAGCGGCTGGAAAACGGATTTTCGGAGAGAGAAGAGGAAAAAGGCGATCAGGAAATGAGACTGTGCTTTCGGACGGGAGATCTATCCGGCATGTGGACTTATGGCTATAAAATGCGGGAGGATTTTGGGGTATGGTATGATGAGCCTGGCTGTCAGGGATATTTCGACCTGGAATACTATACTGGGTCTCTTGAAGGGAAAGAGCAGGTGTTAAAACCCATCAGTGAATATTTAAAGGGAAACTGCGGCCTCGAATTGCTGCTCAACGGCTGTACGTTTCTGATGCTGGAGGAAAGTATAAGCAGTTTCGGGAGAGCTATTATAGGACTTACGCAGAAGGAGGGAGGAGGTTTCTGGGACTTCAGGATTAAGCAGAGGGGAAATCGGTTGCTGTCTTTGAGAAAGATATGCTATACTGGCGCCAGACGGCATAGCGGCGCCGGAGCGTGGCCGCGTGAAGCAAAGACATATCATACCAGAAACAGACGCCTGTAAGAAAAGCTTGCTTACGATAGGAGAAAATGGCAATGACGGAACAAATGGATAAAATCAGCGAACTGGTGGTCGACGATTACTTTACCCCCAATATCAAGGCGGAGGTTATTCTGGATACGCTGCTGAAGCCATACATAGGGGATCTCGGTGAGCTATTCGAGGATGCCAGAGGTGCGTATTTTGTGACGAAAGAAATGTCGATTCCCCGAGGAGATAAATGGGGCAGCAAGGGGCCGAAGGTTGATTATGTCCTGGCCAAAGATGATCCGGCTGGGAAGGCTGGGACGGTTTTCCTGGTCGAGCTGAAGACTACAAAAAGCAGCATGGATAAGGGGCAGGCGAAAATCTACAAAGACTATTGCGAGGAAAAAAAATTTGGCGAAAGGCTGGGAAGACAGCTTTTAGAAATTCTGAAAAACAATTTTAGAACAAAAGGCTTTTCCCTGAAAATAAATCCTGCATGGGGCGACAAGGCGCCGGAATACGTGTTCAATCAAATAATGGAAAGGTTTGGCCCGGCGGAGGGGATTGACCGTACGGCAAAGGCAAGAAATCTGATCAGCAAGGAGAATTGGACACAGATTTCCGGATACCGTTCCCGAAAGTACCTGTACACGCTGGGACAGCTGGCCGACTACATTGGCAAAGGCCACACAATCTGGAACAGTACCATGAAGGTCGTCTATCTGGTGCCTCCCGGTGCAGATACCGGAGAATTTCGGAATGTCAGCCTGACGCATTTCGCACGCAATCTGAGAGAACGCCGCGCCGGTGAACCATATGCTCAAATGTTAGTGAATATCATTGCGAAAATCTACAGGGAGGAATGATATGGCAGAGCTTACCATCCATCGGGGCAGCAGCCAGATCGGCGGCTGCTGTACCGAGATCAGTACAGAAAAGAGCCGTATTCTGATCGATTTTGGAGCCAATCTGCCGGGAACGGACGAAACTGCCCAGAGGAAAGATTCGGAGATGTTCCAAAAGGTTTTCGGCTCTCGGAGGGACGGCGCGGTTTTGTTCGCCCATTACCACGGCGACCACTATGGCCTGTTCAAGGAGGTCCCCCATGACGTCCCCATGTACATCGGTCCCCTGGCCAGGAACATTCTGCGGGTCCTTGTCCCCTGCATAGACCGGGACGCAGAGAAAAAGGGTCTGCCTGTGGTGTGGGTGCCTGGAAAAACGAACAGCGGATGGGCCAGGCTGCGGGAAATCGGAGATTCCATGAAGGCCCCCTGTGGTTTCGTTCTGTCACGGAGGAGGAACTGGAAAGAGACGGATTTGTCCTGCTGGCCAGGAAGAACACCCGTCCGGAGAGCTATACCAGTCCTTTCGAAATACTGCGGGATCAGTTTTTTGCCAAAGACGGGCAGATCGTCTGTTCCGTGTGGAAAGGATATCTGGAGGGCGGCCGCGCCTATGTGGAAACCATTGCCGGGCTGATCAGGCTGGTAAACCCGAAAAATGCCGGCCAGAGAGAAACAGAAGATAAGAAAGACGCCAGGCCCAAAAGGAAAATCTATTTAAAGAAACTGAATCGTCTGGGACGGCCGATGTCTGAGCTGACAAACGGGGATCTCCCGTTATAGCAAAAGAAGGAAAAGCAGGAAGAAGGCTGTTTTCAGGAATATTTTACTGCAAAGGATTCTTATAATGAGATGTTTCCGGGCTTGCCGGAGCGGACCAGGCAGAGGGATTTTGAGATACTGAGAAAACCGGGGCATCAGATTTTTTACGATTCTGCCGAGCACTGTTTTTCTTACAATGAGGATGACTTTTGTCTGAACTGGATGGATGCGCCAGATAAAATCGACGATGATTTTCCGGACGGGCCTGTCATGCATGCGGGAAGGGCTCCTGGGCTCACCTGTCTGTCTGCCCTGACGGGATATGCGGAAGCATCGGGCGGCCGGTCAATGACAGCAAGGGCTGCGGCGGAAACACTGGCCATCGCAGTTTACTGCGCCCTGAAGACTGGAGGCGAAAGAGATCCTTGACCGGCTGGCCCTTGAACTGGCCCATGAAAAGGGGCGTGAAAGCATATGGAAGAGGGTAAGGACCGGAAGATGGTTCGGCGGATATCGGACCAAACAGGCCATGATGCTGGACGAGGCCTTTTATGATCGGAGAACAGGATTACGGCCGTAAAAACCTCCGGTTTGAATATATGCTTCTGTATCAGAAGGATGAAGACAAAAATGGCGTCTGCTGTAAGGTGCGGCTTGGATCCCGCAGATATATCCAGCTTTCTAATATAGCGGAAGGCAGTCTGGAGATCGCGCCGTACATAAAGAAAAAAGGGGAGGAACCCTACTATTGCGGGGAGAGGCTGCCGGACGAGCAGGAAGGAACTTTAGGACGTTCTTCATTGCTTTTCCGATGGGAATACTGTAAAATAAGCATACAGGAAAGGGGTAATTATGGCGGGAACAGTGGGAATCGGGCAACAGGACTTTGAAAAGCCGCGGATGAAAAATAATTTTTATGTGATGTAAAGATATACAAATAATACTTTTCATCTGCGCACCAGTGAAGAGGTACTTCAATACTCTAAAGAACGAATGTACTAACCTCTATGAATTTCGAAAAGAGGAGGAGTTATACCGGGCCGTGGAAGAATTCGCTTATGTCGCCTGCAGCCATGTACGCCCGCACAGCCATAACGGCTGCCGCACTCCACCAAGTACGGACAGCTCCGATAGATTCCAGGCAACAAGCCAATAAATTTCCAGCCACAAATGTTACAAAAAGCTTGGCCACTACAGCTGATGCCAGGTTGGGTTTTTGTGCAAAGGACAGGGACTTATATGAAAAAACGAATAATAGCGGGGATGTTAATATTTTATAGTTTCCTTTTGATTTCCTGTAAAAACACGGTTTTAGAAAAAAAGGGGATGGACGGGGCGGCAATGATGAGGCCGTGGTACTCGGAAACAGAAAAGGGAGTTTTGTTTTACGGGAACACAGACCGGCTTTATAGTTATGACGTACAGGCAGGAAAGGTAACGCCTTTTTGCGAAAAATCCGGTTGCCGGCACGACACGGAAGCGTGTATGTCGGTGAAGCTTGCCGGAGAAATACCGCTTCTGGCTGCGTGCCAGGAGAAGCTGTATTATATTAATGGAAATGAAAAAACAGGAAAAGAAAGCCTTTTCTGTATCAATTCAAAGGGTGAAGGCAGGCAGATTTCAGAAGAATTGAGCGGTACGGATCAAAATATGGGCGGGCCTGTTATTTTTGACGGAAGAATATATTTATTCCGTAATGATGTAGAAGTAAAGAAAGACGAGGCAGGAATTGCAGGAGGGAAGCTGTCCCTTTGCAGCATTGACCCGGAAAACGGTGAGACAGAGATTATCTGGGATCTGGAATATAAGGAGGATCAAATGGCAGTATGCTCTATGGAGCATACATCAGATAAATATCTGTATTACTGGTCATATATTGTGGATATAGAAACAGGGGATGTGTCAGCAAACGGCTGGTATGAGCTGGATATGGACACAAATAAGATAAAGAATTTGGGTTTGGAGGCTTTTGCGCGTCCATTGGCCTGGAGTGGACGAAAGGGAGTTTTTTTCGTTGATGATATGGAAATGCCCATGGAAGGTCAGGAAAGCTGGGAAAATTTTTATTGGCTGGCAGATTTGGAGACAGGAGAAATAACAAAGCAGGAAGAGTGTACCAGGTCAGGCCCGGGCATCTGGTTAAAGGCCGGCTTTCTGTATATTGACTGGAGCCGCGATATGAAAACAGGAACCTGGAAATTTTATGACTGGGAGGAAGGAACGCTTTCCGATATATTCACACTTGAACCAAGGGAGGAAACGATGTTTTATCCGGAGGTCTGCGTGGAGAGGGATGGAAAGGAAATGCTGATTGGAAGGAGCGCACCGAATGGTGTGAAGGGGCATTATCTGATTTCTGTGGAAGATTTTCTCGCCGGAGGAAAAGAATATGAGCTTCTCTGCGAAGTGAATGCGGGGAATGGAAACTGGGCTTTTCAGGGGAGCCGATAGAAAATGATAAATATGAGTGATATAAATGAGCATGCGTATAAGAAAGCGCAGTGCAGAGTGAAGGGAACTTCACCCAGAAAGGTTTAATCAGATTACAGATAGAGAGTTTTTGGAATATAATAGCAACACAATGTGGGTTAAGCGTAGACAGTGAGGTAACAGGATTAAAAAGTAATGCGCTGTATCAAATGGGGAGAGTCTGTGTTTTGCGTATACCAGGTGTGTGACGGTATGCAGATGACTAAGGAAGGGCGAATGGAAAGAGATTGATTTAAGGAAGATACTCATTTCAGCAGATACTATGACGCTATCTACATTCTTTTTCATACAGGACTTCGTATTTCGAAATTTTGTGGACCGACAATACCTGAAAACCCAGCAAAATCCAACATTTGAGAAGAAATACAGGATATATAAGGAGTTATGATAAAAATTTTATTCGTATGCCGCGGCAGCATCTTGAAAAGTCCTGAAGAAACCAATAAATCAGTGGATTTCTAAACAGAAACGGTACTTACTACATAACAACTACACCATTTCTGAAAGAGCCTTGATGTGGCAGGAAATTAAAACTTAATGCTCCAAAATACGCAGAAAATTAATCGAAAAAAATACGATTGATTTTCTGTGTGTTTCTGTGTATAATCCCGTCTTTTACACTCCCCTAAAGACACAAGATTATTTACAGCCTCATCAGGTTAGTTGAATCAACACAATATCTTTAACCGAAGTAATTCAAATTTACATCTAATAACGCAGTACATGTATAATACTCTTCCGGATTTTTCCACTCTGCTGATAGTTAAATTTTCAAGCACCCTTAAAAAGTAGTAAAACTCCAAAGTATTGTGCCATTTGTCATTTTACTACTTGGCTTTCGCCAAACGTTCCAACTTTTCTTTCGCATTATCATGACCGATCCGCAGGTATTTTTTACTTAGCTCATATTACTTTCAAAGTCTTGCAATTCATGAAAAATCTTATCTACGAAAGCAGTACCTTTCTCTATTCGATACAGCATAAAATACCGATGCGATAAAAAATTTATCCGTCTGTAGCCCAGTTTTCTTAACTTAGGATTATCACATAGCTTAAGGCTCTCTGCTGCTCTTGACAAGCTTATTTTTGTTGCCTCAAAATCATCCAATAAATTTTTTGCTGCCTGTTCATTCTTCTTCTCAAATAAAAGATATGCAATAAATCGATCAAGGTCCGCTTCTGCCTCTTCCATCAAAACAACATTATAATCCATATTTTGACCTCATATCGGAAATCACATCATCTGCGTTTCTGAATCCGCTCCGCTCTCTGGATTTTTTCAGCTTTGCAAGCATTTCTTCTTCAGTCATGGGCATATAAGGATTCTCCTCCGTCCGCCTTTTAATTTCAAAAGGAAATCCATTTACCGCAACCGCCTGCGTCAAAAACATTCTTATGGCAGTTGTAGTATCTGTTCCCAGCGCTTTAAATAAGGAATCTGATTTCATTTTTAACTCGTCTTCTACTCTAACCTGAATCGTACTGGCCACAGTCAACACCTCATTTCATACTTTATCATTTAATATTAATTTTTATTATAATGCTAAATCATTGCTAAATCAATACATTTTCATACTCTGTTCTTTTTACGGCTCTCTGATATCACTATCCCCAAATCTTTCCCCACCCAAAGATACAAAACGGGTGCAAATTTCCCAGCCTGTGGATTGCACCCGTTTCATTTCCCTGTTTTTCATTGCCATATCTGAGCATTGCTTAACTGCCATTTTGAAATTTATTTACTGCCTTAGTACCATCCCTTTGCCTCTCTTCGTAAAAATAAATTTCATCCGCTTGGACGCTTTAGCATCTATGTTAACTGCCTTCAGCCTTAATACGAGCTATAGTCCCAAAAAACCTTATGGCAATTAGCCGTTTGAAATTTTGCCAGTACGAAACCTGCTAACAAAAGTCAAGTACTTTTGGATTCTTTCCGAAGTTAGTTGAAATAAAGCTTTTATCAAATGGGAAAACATGGTATAATAAGCATGAATTTTAAAGCGTTTGCGGGAGTGGATACCATGGATGA
>CATJIW010000064.1 GCA_949740745.1 uncultured Lachnospiraceae bacterium
CAGGGGGGAGGCCCTGGACCACGTGCTGTTTTACGGGCCGCCGGGGCTGGGGAAGACGACCCTGGCGGGGATTCTGGCTTACGAGATGGGCTCGGAGCTTAAAATTACGGCGGGGCCTGCCATTGAAAAGCCGGGAGAGATGGCGGCGATCTTAAATAACCTGAACGACGGGGACGTGCTGTTTGTGGACGAGATACACCGGCTGAACCGGCAGGTGGAAGAGGTGCTTTATCCGGCCATGGAGGATTACGCCATTGACATCGTGATCGGGAAGGGGGCGTCGGCCCGCTCGATCCGGCTGGATCTTCCCCGTTTCACCCTGGTGGGGGCCACCACCAGGGCCGGGCTTCTGACTGCGCCCCTGAGAGACCGGTTCGGAGTGGTCCATCATCTGGAATTTTATACGGAGGAAGAGCTTCTTGCCATTATCATGCGTTCTGCCTCGGTCCTTCAGGTGGAGATTGAGGAGGAGGGAGGCAGGCAGAGCGGTTCCCGTTCCAGGGGGACGCCCCGCCTGGCCAATCGCTTTTTGAAGCGGGTGCGGGATTTCGCCCAGGTCCGGTACGACGGGGTGATTACAAAGCAGGTGGCTTCGGATGCCCTGGACCTGCTTGACGTGGACTGCCTGGGCCTGGACCACACGGACCGGAGGATCCTTCTTACCATGATGGAGAAGTTCGGAGGCGGGCCGGTGGGGTTAGAGACTCTGGCGGCGGCTTTGTCGGAGGACGTGGGAACCCTGGAGGACGTTTACGAGCCGTACCTTCTGAAAAACGGGTTTATCAACCGGACGCCGAGAGGGCGGACGGCCACGAAACGGGCCTATCATCATCTGGGGCTTGCCTGTCCTTATGAATCTGGTGTCGAAAACGGAGAGTAATACTATATCTTGTGCCTTTTTCTCCAACAGTTGGATATTTCCGGTTGTTTTTTATGGAAATTCCCTTTATAATAGGACTGAGAATGTTCAGAACAAGTACATAAGTGCGGCTGTCTGCAGGTCTGTCCGCAGCCGGCGGCACATAAGGAGAAACGGAATGAGTTCCAGGAATTATACAGACGTGATCATTGCCGGAAAAGTATATACGTTGGGCGGCTATGAAAGTGAAGAATATCTGCAGAAGGTAGCCGGTTATCTGAACGGGAAATACAGTGAGCTGCGCAGGATCGACGGATTCCTGCGGCAGCCTCAGGATTATCAGAACGTCATGCTCCAGCTGAATGTGGCGGACGATTATTTCAAGGCCGTGGGGCGGCTTTCCGAGCTGGAGGCGCAGACAGAATCTCAGGCCAATGAGATTTACAGCCTGAAGCATCAGCTTGTGACGGTCCAGCTTAAGCTGGAGGAAATGAAGCGGGAACTGGAAGAAAAAGAACAAAAAAGATAAGGATCGGGGGCAGCGGTTTTGGGGCAGGCCCCCTTTTCGATTATGGAGTATGGGATGAAAGAGGAACGGATCATTGAGGTGCTGGCCCCGGCCGGCTCCATGGAAAGCATGAGGGCGGCGGTGAGCGCAGGGGCCGACGCAGTCTATATGGGAGGAAGGAAGTTTGGAGCCAGGGCCTATGCGGAGAATCCGGGAGAGGACGAACTGCTGGCGGCCATTGACTACGTCCATCTTCACGGAAAAAAACTGTATCTGACGGTCAATACCCTTTTAAAAGAGCGGGAGCTTACGGAAGAATTGATCGAATTTCTGGAGCCGGTCTATGAGGCGGGGGTGGATGCGCTGATTATCCAGGATTTGGGCGTCTGGCAGACGGTGCGCCGGCATTTTCCGGATCTGCCGCTCCATGCCAGCACCCAGATGACCATTACCGGAGTTTCCGGAGCCAGGGAGGCGAAGCGGCAGGGAGCCTCCAGGATCGTGACGGCCAGAGAGCTTTCCATAGCGGAGCTTCGGAAGATCCGTGAGCAGGTGGAGATTGAGATCGAAGCCTTTGTCCATGGAGCCCTCTGTTATTCCTATTCCGGCCAGTGCCTGTTCAGCAGCCTGGCAGGAGGCAGGAGCGGAAACAGGGGCCGCTGTGCCGGCCCCTGCCGGCTTCCCTATGGGGCGTGGGAGGAGGAAGCTTCCCGGTCCGGCAGGGAGGGAGCCTACCTGCTGAACCTGAAGGATCTGTGCGGGCTGGACAGCCTGGGAGAGCTTCTGGATGCCGGCGTAAGCTCGCTGAAAATAGAAGGACGCATGAAAAGTCCCCGATATACGGCCGGAGTGGTGAGCGTATACCGAAAATATGTGGATTTATATAAGGAAGTGGGGAGTCAGGGCTGGAAAGCGGCGAGGCAGGACAAAAAATTCCTGCTGGAGCTTTTTGACCGGGGCGGATGTTCGGACGGATATTTCCATGCCCGAAACGGAACACACATGCTGGCCCTTTCCGAAAAGCCGTTCCGCCAGACTGACGCTGCGCTTTTGGAGGAGCTGGATCAGACCTATGTGAAAAGAGAAAAAAAAGAAAAAATAAAGGGAAACCTAAGGATTACTCAAGATTTGCCTGTTAAACTGTCTCTCAGGATGGGAACCGTTTCCGCGTCTGCAAAAGGAGAGGCGGCGCTTCCGGCAAGGAGCAGGCCGATCCGGGAAGCAGACGTGAGGAAGCAGATGGAAAAGCTGGGAGATACGCCTTTTGTTTTGGAGGAGCTGGACATTGCGCTTGCCGGAGACTGCTTTGTTCCGGTGGGGAAGCTCAACGAGCTCCGCAGACAGGCGGCGTCTGCCCTGGAGGAGGAGCTCCTGAAGCCTTATCGAAGGGAGCTTCCGGCCCCTGCGGCAGTTTCGAAGAAAAAAGGGACGGAAGGCATTTTCCCGGAGGAAGAGACGGGGAAGCGCCGTCCCCTCCTTTCTGTCCGGGTGGAGGAGGAGGCGCAGTTTTTTGCGGCCGTGGGAGAAGCGGCCGTGAGCAGGATTTATCTTTCCACAGATTCTCTCGCTCCCGGCCGGCTCCCGGAGCTGACCAGGATCTGCCGGGAGGCGGGAAAGGAGTGCTTCCTTGCCCTTCCCAGGATCTGGCGGAACGGGGATCTTTGGGCATGGGAGGAGTTTCGGAAGGCGGACCCGGACGGATTTCTTCTGCGGGTTCTGGATGAGATCCCTCTGATGGACGAAGCAGGGCGCCCGGAGTCCGGAAAGGGGGCCGGGGAAGGACAGAAGCGGGAGCCTTATGAGTTTGTGGCGGACGCTTCTTTGTATACCTTCAACCGGGAAGCCGAACGGGCGCTTTTTCGGCGGGGGTTCGCCATGGTTACGGCGCCTCTGGAGCTTAACGGGAGGGAGCTTCGGGAACGGGGAATGGCCGGAAGCGAAATGATTGTGTACGGACGGCTTCCCATGATGGTTTCCGCCCAATGCGTGAGAAAGACGGTGAAGGCCTGCCGGAAGCAGGAGGAAGCCCGGAACGGGAAACGGAGCCCTTCAGGCGGGCGGCTGTTTATAAGCGACCGGAAGCGGCTGCGTTTCCCGGTCAGGCAGTACTGCCGTTTCTGTTATAACGTGATCTATAATCATGCCCCCCTCTGGCTGGCCGAAGAGCTTCCTGCCATCGGGGCCATGGGGACCCGCATGGTGCGCCTGGAGTTTACCACGGAAGGGCCGGAGGAGGTTTCCGGGGTGATCCGGAGCTTCGAAGGGGCGCTGGAGGGCAAAAGGGCAGAGGCTTTGCCGGAGCTTCGGACCAGGGGGCATTTCAGGCGGGGGGCAGAGTAGGTGGTGAGGAAAACGTGACAAATATCGGAATCCAGGCGGCAAAGTATATTATGCTGGTGTTGATCATTCTGTATACGATGTCGACCTATCATTATTTGAGGATGAAGACCCATAAGGGGAGGAACCAGGCCTGCGGAATGCAGCTTTTCTGCATGTTCGCACTGCATCTGACCGGCTATCTGGCCATTATCCTTTATACCAATGAAAAGTCCATGGTTTATTTTTATGCGGCTCAGGTGGTGTTTTTCATTTTGTACCTGGTGCTTTTCCGGGTCTTTTATAAAAAGGCGTCCAGGCTTTTGCTGAACAATACCTGCATGCTGCTGGCGGTCAGCTTTATCATGCTGACCAGGCTGGGGGCGGAACGGGCCGTGCGTCATTTTATCATTACGGCCGCTGCTGCGGCCGCTGCCATGGCTGCGCCGGTGATCGTAAGGAGGATGCGGTATCTGTGGCGGTTCGGATGGCTGTATGCAGGGATCGGCCTTGCGGCCCTGGGAGTGATTCTCGCATTCAGTACGGTGAGCGGCGGAGCCCATCTGTCCTTCGATATCGGAAACTTGTTTTCCCTGCAGCCTTCGGAATTCGTGAAGATCACCTTTGTGTTCTTTGTGGCTTCCATGTTTCAGACCAGCATCAGCTTTAAGCGGGTGTTTGTGACTACGGCGGCTGCGGCTCTTCATGTGCTGATCCTGGTGGCGTCCAGGGACCTGGGAGCGGCGCTCATTTATTTCGTCGCCTATCTGCTGATGCTGTTCGTGGCCACCAGAAGCTATTTTTATCTTCTGGGAGGCGCGGCGGCGGGGAGCCTGGCTTCGGTGCTGGCCTACAAGGCCTTCGCCCATGTGCGGGTGCGGGTGCAGGTATGGAAGGATCCCTGGATGGACGCCACCGGGGACGGCTGGCAGATTCTGCAGTCCCTCTTTGCCATCGGAAGCGGAGGCTTTCTTGGGACGGGGCTTTATCAGGGCATGCCGGAGAGCATCCCGGTGGTCCGCTCGGACTTTATTTTTGCCGCGATTTCCGAGGAATTCGGAGGGATTTTCGTCATTGCCCTGCTTTTAATCTGCTTAAGCTGCCTTCTGCAGTTTCTGTGGATCTCCACCTGGATGGACGGGATGTTTTACAAGATTATTGCTTTCGGGCTGGCGGCCGTTTACGGCGCCCAGGTGTTTTTAAATGTGGGAGGCGTCATTAAGTTCATCCCTTCCACGGGGATCACGCTGCCCTTTATCAGCCATGGAGGAAGCTCCATTATGAGCACCTTTATCATGTTCGGGATCATACAGGGGCTTTATATTTTAAAACAGGACGAGGTTGATCGAATTGAGCGGGAAGAAAAGCTGGAACAAAGACGACAGGCCCTATACGCGCAAAGATATGAAACGGGTGCGGCGGGCTTTAGAAAACCAGGAAAAAGAAGAGGAAGAAATCCTTCAGGTCGAAGAACGGACCAGGACGGTTAACCGGGAGATCCGCCTGGCGGCCGTGTTTTTCACGCTGATGTTTTTTGCCGTCATCGGCTATTACTGCTGGTATCTGGTCTTAAAGAGCGAGAAGACGGTGGACAGTTCTTATAATGCCAGGCTGGACACCTTCTCCGAGCGGGTGGTCCGGGGGGAGATCCGGGGCAGGAACGGAGAGGTCCTTGCCAGGACCATAGAGGACGCGGAGGGGAACGAGATCCGGGAATATCCCTACAGCAACCTTTTTGCCCACGTGGTCGGCTATTCGGACGCCGGGACGACGGGACTGGAGGCTGCGGCCGGTTCCCAGCTCCTTGCCACCCATTTAAACCTGCTTGACCAGGTGAGCAACGAGATGGAGGAGATCAAGAATCCGGGGGATAATGTGGTGACGACGCTGGATCCGGCCCTCCAGCAGATTGCTTATGATGCGCTGGGAGATTATAACGGCGCCTGCGTGATTCTGGAGGCGGACACGGGGAAGATCCTGGCCATGGTTTCCAGGCCGGATTATAATCCCAATACCATTGCCTTGGACTGGGAGAGCCTGATCTCGGAGGACAATGCGGGGGCGAATCTTTTGAACCGGGCGACCCAGGGGCTCTATCCGCCGGGCTCCACCTTCAAGCTCCTGACCACGCTTGAGTATATCCGGGAAAACCCGACGGACTGGCAGGATTACCGTTATCAGTGCGAGGGATCCATGGATTATGGGGATTCTGTCATGAGCTGCTATGAGGGGCACGTCCACGGCGGGCTGGATCTCAGGCTTTCTCTGGCCAATTCCTGTAATACGTCTTTTGCGGCCATCGGGCAGACCCTGGATCTGGACGGTTTCCATGCCCTCTGCGAAAGCTTCCTGTTCAATCAGGAGCTTCCCCTTCCGGCGGGAATGGAATATAAGCAGAGCTCCTTCGTCCTTGACGGGACGTCGGGGCTTGCGGAACGGGTGCAGACCTCCATCGGACAGGGAAGGACCATGATTTCGCCCATGCACAACGCCATGATCACGGCGGCCATCGCCAACGGCGGGATCCTGATGTCTCCTTACCTGATTGAGCGGGTGGAGAGTGCCGACGGAAGGGTGGTAAAACAGTTTATGCCGGAGTCGGCGGGAAGGCTTCTGTCGGTTTCGGAGGCGGAAACGCTGACCAATTTCATGACGGCGGTGGTCAACGAGGGTACCAGCCCGTCCCTCCGGTCCGACTTCTATCAGGTGGCCGGGAAGACCGGCTCTGCGGAGTTTAATTCCAACAAGGAGGACAGCCATGCCTGGTTTGTGGGGTTCGCCCCGGCCGAGGATCCCGAAATCGTGGTCAGCATCATTTACGAGAACGGCGGCACGGGAGGCTCCGTGGCGACCAAAGGGGCAAAAAAAATTTTTGAAGGATATTTTTCGAGATGATTGCGTCCTTTTCTGAATTGGGGTATACTAGAAACAATAGGCACACACACCAGGACCAGGAGGAATTGCGATGATCGAGGCAACAAGCTGCGGCGGTGTGGTTATATTTCGGGGGAAGATCCTTGTCCTTTATAAAAATTATAAGAACAAATACGAGGGCTGGGTGCTTCCGAAGGGGACTGTAGAGGAAGACGAATCCAGGGAAGAGACGGCGCTCAGGGAGGTAAGGGAGGAAACGGGCGTCAGGGCTTCCATTGTCAAATACATCGGAAAAAGCCAGTATTCTTTTCACGTGCCGCAGGACACGGTGGAAAAGGACGTTCACTGGTATTTGATGATGGCCGACAGCTACTACAGCAAACCACAGAGGGAGGAATATTTTCTGGATTCCGGATATTATAAATTTTATGAGGCTTACCACCTGCTGAAATTTCAAAACGAAAAGCAGATTATGGAGAAAGCCTATCATGAATATCTGGATCTCAAGAAAAAAAGCCTTTGGACCGGCAGGAATGTTTAACGGAAAACGGGATACAATAAGAGAGAGGATGCGAAAGTGTCCTCTTTATTCATGGGAATGCGGAGGCGGAAATGGAAGAAAAGCATGCGGCTGTTTGGAAGGAGTTTTCTGATTTTCTGGAGCGGGAGAACGCCGTTCGGACGGCGCTTACGTTATTTGACTGGGATAATGAGACGCTTGCGCCGGAGGCGGCTGCGGAGCGGACGGCAGGCGCCTACGGGGTGCTTTCGGCGCTCTATCAGGAGCTGTTTGTGAGCGGCTCCCTGGACGGGCTGCTTGCAAAGACAAAGGCTCTGGAGGGCCTTTCGCCCGTGGAGCGGGCCCTGGTCGGGCGGGTGGAAAAGGAGCGGAACCGGCTTCTTTCCATTCCCAAAGAGGAGTACCGCCGGTTTTCGGAGCTGACGGCCGTTTCCGTACAGAAATGGAGTCTGGCGAAAAAACAGAATGATTTTGCCGCCTTTGCCCCGGTTTTGGAGGAGATCCTGAACATGCGGAAGCGCTTTGCCTCTTACCGGGCAAAGGAAGGGCAGTCCCTTTACGACGTGCTTCTTTCGGATTATGAGGAAGACTTTACAGAAGGGAAGCTGGACGTATTTTTCGCAGAATTGAAAAAAGGGCTTCTGCCGCTGGTCAGGGAGGTGAGCCGCAGACAGAAGGAGCATCCGGTTACCTGCGATTTCCTGTTCCAAAGCTATGACGTGGAGAAGCAGAGACACTGGAACAAATGGCTGGCGGCCTATCTGGGCTTTCAGTTTTCCAAGGGGGTCCTTGCGGAGAGCGAGCATCCCTTTACGACCAGCCTCCATAAGGACGACGTGCGGATTACCACCCATTATTATAAAAACAATCTGGAAAGCGCCATTTTTTCCACCATCCATGAGGCGGGCCACGGGATCTTTGAGCAGGGAAACGACGAGGAAGTGACCCAGACCCTTCTGGGCGGCGGAACCTGCGGCGTCCATGAATCCCAGTCCCGCTTTTACGAAAACATGCTGGGGCGCAGCTTCGCCTTCTGGGAGCCTGTTTACGGAAGGCTCCAGAAAACCTTTCCGGAGCAGCTTGGGGAAATCCCGCCGGAAGCCTTTGTCCGGGCGATCAACCGTTCGCAGCCCGGCCTGATCCGCACCGAGTCCGATGAGCTGACCTATTGCCTGCATATTATGATCCGGTATGAGCTGGAAAAAAGGCTGATGAACGGGGAGCTTTCTGTGGGAGAGCTTTCCGGGGAATGGAACCGCCTGTACGAAGCCTATCTGGGGGTTGTTCCGAAAACGGCGGGGGAGGGGGGCCTCCAGGATATCCACTGGGCCATGGGCGAGTTCGGATATTTCCCTTCCTATGCCCTGGGAAACGCCATGGCGGCCCAGCTTTATGTCCATATGAACCGGGAGAGAAACCTGGAAGAGCTCCTTCGGGCAGGCGAGCTGGATTGGATTTCCGGATATCTTCGGGAGCATATCCATCGCTTCGGCGCTTCAAAGGGCATGGAGGAGCTGCTTACGGAGATCACCGGGGAGAAGCTGAATCCGGGCTATTATATAGAATATCTGAAAAAGAAATATTTATAGCCTCCGGCGGGTTCTGGCAGACCGGGATTTCCCGGGGGCTGGGGGCGCAGCCGGTCCGGAGAGCTTCGTCCTGCTTTGCCATGCGGCTTCCCGGGTCGGCGC
>CATJIW010000065.1 GCA_949740745.1 uncultured Lachnospiraceae bacterium
TCGAGCCCTGTAGGCCCCACTATGGCGGAATAGCTCAGTTGGCTAGAGCACACGGTTCATACCCGTGGTGTCGAGAGTTCAAATCTCCCTTCCGCTACGCAGTGAAGTCCGAATCCGGTATGGGTTCGGGCTTTTTTTGCATACGAAGCAGATACGGCAGAGAATGCTTTCGCTGTCAGGCGGCCCTGGAAATTCCGGGCGCCGCCCACGACATTACCCTTTTGATTACCTTTTCATTCTCATATTCCCAAAACCTTCATAAAATAAGCATCAAAAAAAGCGGATAACGGGAATCGAACCCGCCTATCCAGCTTGGGAAGCTGGTGTTCTACCAATGAACTATATCCGCATGAGAGTATTATAACCGCTGTTCTGCAAATAGTCAAGCAGGAATTTTTACCCCGTAATCTTTATTTTTTCTCCTGAAATTTTCTGATATTTACAGCTTGCCATCTGGTTTTTATTACTATATAATAACAATCAGAGGTGACAGTATGAAAAACAACGAAGAATTAGTGAAGGATTTGCTGGAACGGCTGAAAAAGCTGAACTACATCCACAGCCGTGACATTCCCGATATTGAACTGTACATGGATCAGGTGACTACCTTTATGGATCAGCATCTCTCCCATGGAAAGCGGCGGGACGAGGACAAGATCCTCACCAAGACCATGATCAACAATTATGCGAAAAACAACCTGCTCCCGCCTCCCGTGAAGAAGAAATATTCCAGGGACCACCTGATCCTGCTGGCCTTTATCTACTATTTTAAAGGGTTCCTGTCCATCGGGGACATCCAGGTGCTGCTTGCGCCCCTGTCGGAAAAATATTTCACCGAGGACCATCATGAACTGGACCGGATCTACAACGAGATCGTAAAAATGGAAAAGCTCCAGCTGGTGGATTTGTTCAAGGAGATTCCCGCCCGTGCGGCCCTTGCCGGAAAATCCTTTAAAAACGCCCCGGAAGAGGAGCGGGATTATCTGCAGCTTTTCTCTTTTATCTGCATGCTCAGCTTCGACGTCTACGTGAAAAAGCAGATGATCGAACAGATTATTGACGAAATGCGGGATAAGGAGACAAACGGCGCCCCGGAGAAAACAAAATAAAAGAGAACCCTGCTCCGGCAGGATTCTTTTTTATTTTATGATCCAAAAATAAGTTCAGGCTCCGGATCCCTTTTCGTCCAGTCTGGCGAATACCAGGTCATACCCGTCGTTTCCGTAGTTCAAGGAACGGTTCACGCGGCTGATGGTCGCCGTAGAGGCCCCCGTCTTTTCTGCAATCTCCAGATAAGTCCGGCCGGACCGCAGCATTTTCGCCACCTCGTACCGCTGGGACAGGGACAAAAGCTCGTTTACCGTACAGACATCCTCAAAAAACGTGTAGCATTCATTGACGTCTTTTAAAGTAAGGACTGCCTGGAACAGGTGATCGACGGCCTCTGTTTTTAATTTCTTGTTCATTACCGCTTCTCCTCCGACGCTTTCATATGATTCTTAAAGCACACTTACATATTTTAACATTTTAACGCTTTAAAGTCCAGTCCCAGTCCTTCACTTTTTATAAATATTTTTTCTATCGTTTCAGGTATTTCAAAAACCGCTCTGTCTCCGTGTTGACAATCAGCTCTTCCGGGAAGCCGGTCTCCTCAAGGAGGGCTCTCGCCTCTCTAAACTGCCCTACGGAAGAGGGGAAATGGGAATCCGTATTGACGATGACCTCCTGGCCGCATTTCTCGCAGATCCTCAGGATCTCTCTGAGGTTGGATGCGGAATTCAGCCGGCAGGCGCCGGAAACCAGAGAGCTGTTATTGATCTCGATCAGCACCCCCTGCTCCTTCGCCCCCCTCACCATGGCCTCATAATCGATGGCAAACCGGCCGTCGTCCGGATGGCCGATGATCCGCACATACGGATTTTCCATGGCTTTTAAAATGGTTTCCGTATTCTCCGACCTGGTCCCCGGGCTTAAGCAGACCGTATGGAGGCTGGCAATGCAGATATCCATTTTTTTCAAAAGTCCCTCTTCCAGATCCACGGTCCCCTGATAGTCAATGATATTAAGCTCTGCACCCATAAGGATTTTTACGCCGAACATTTCTTTATCGATCACCTTGAAATTCCGGAAATACATCTCATGAGGGCCGCCGGGAAGCTTCGGCGCATGGTCCGTGACGGCAAGAAGCTCAAGTCCGGCCTCAGAAGCCGCTTTCGCCATCTCCGTCACTGTCCCGTAGGCGTGCCCGCTGGCAACCGTATGGGTATGGGTGTCCAAAACAAATTTTCTCATGGCCTTTCCTCCCCAAGCATAAATTTTTCGATCACTGCGGCAACTCCGTCCTCTTCATTGGAGCAGGTGATATAATCTGCTTCCGCCTTGATTTCCGGACAGCCGTTTTCCATGGCCACGCCAAATCCCGCGGCCCTGTTCATGGGAATGTCATTGTCATAGTCCCCGCAGGAAATGGCCTCTTCTCTGGAAATCCCCAGGTGCTCCAGGGTTTTCAGCAGCCCGCTCCCCTTGTCGATGCCTGCCGGAAGGATTTCCAGATGATACGCCTCCGAGCGGAACACGGCAAACTCAGGACCCAGGGCCTTTCTCACGACAGGCTCCATCCGGAGGATCTGCTCCTCCGTTCCCACCATCATAAACTTGACGACGGGAAAATCCACATAGGCGGCAAGATCCGGCACCTCCTTCACCTTCATCCTGGTATTCCCCGCTTCTCCCCGCACGTAGATGTCATCCCCGTTTTCACTGATCACGTATTCCCCCTCATAGGTGAGAACCGCCGTCTGATGCTCCCTTGCCAGCCGGACAATCTGGGGGATCTTCTCCGGCAAAATCCGCACGGAAAACTCCACCCTGCCGCTTTTACAGTCCAAAAGCTCGCCTCCGTTATAGGCCAGGATATAACCGCCAAGCTCCGGAAGCCCCAGCTCCTTCGCCACGTGCCAGACACCGTAACTGGGTCGTCCGGAGGACAGCACCACCGTTCCGCCGCAGCGGATCAGCGCCTTCACCGCCTGTTTTGTCCTCTCCGTGACCCTTTTATCCTCCGTCACAAGGGTACCGTCCAAATCTGTCGACAGTAATCTGTATCTCATTTTTCCTCCATTACCCGAAATATTCCCGATGCGCCCCGGCGCATGCATCAAAAAGGCAGGACAGCCATTTTAAACCGCCCCGCCTTTTTGCGTTTTTCGTCTCGTCATTCAGTTTCAGTCTTTTGACGTGCATCTTTTCTGTCACCTTCGATGTCCGCTCTGCTGCCGCCTCTGATGTCTCCTTCGCTGTCGCCTGTGATGTCCGCTTATGCTGTCTCCATGAAGTCCGCCAGAATGCATGCCTGCTGTCTGCACCGGTGTCTTCCTCCGAGTCCGCACTGATGTCGCCTGAGATGTCTGTACTTTGACTATATCATGGCCTTTTTTAGAAATCAAGAGGGTTTTTCCCTGTAAAAGCGTATTTCGGCACATTCACAAAAAACCGTTTCAGTTCCCCGTTTTTTCTCTGTGCATTTTGCATGCCTAACCTGGAAAGAGAACTTTTGCATAAGCCCGAAAAGCTCCCGGAAGGGCAAACGTCTTCCTGGCTTCCTCTCTGTCCGCAAAAAATCCGGCCTCCGTTTCCACCCCCTCCTTCAGGCGGACGCAGTAGCCTTTCATCCTCCATTCCACATGGGAAAACACATGCTTCGCATCCGGAAGCGGTTCAAATAGCTCCACATCTGCCGCTTCCACCCCCAGCCAGTCCAGAGCTTCCGGCCCGGAAAGATGTCCCTCCGTCCCCGGCAGCTCGTAAAGTCCGGCTAAGAGCCCTCTGGCCGGACGCTTGTGGAGGAGCACCTGGCTGCCCCGCAAAACCGCAAAAACCGTCCTCTCTTCAACCACTCTCGCCTTCTTCGGCGTCTTCACCGGAATCTCTTCCGTGATCCCTTCCCGCCCCGCCAGACACAGGCCCCTGAGGGGGCATTCGCTGCAGCGGGGGACTCCGCCGGGCACGCAGACTAAAGCCCCCACTTCCATCAGCGCCTGATTAAAGGCGCCGGCAGCGTCCTTCGGCATAGTGTCCCGGAGCAGGGCTTCCATCCGCCTCTTCACCGATTGCTTCAGGATATCTTCTCTGGACGCCAGGAGCCTGGATATCACCCGGAGCACATTTCCGTCCACCGCCGGCTCCGGGATCCCGTAGGCAATGGACGCAATGGCTCCCGCCGTGTAGCTCCCGATCCCCGGAAGAGAAAGCAGCTCTTCATAGGAGGCCGGCAGCTCTCCGCCGAAACGAACGACCGCCTCTTCGGCCGCCTTTTTCAGATTCCTGGCCCGGTTATAATAGCCAAGCCCCTCCCACAGCTTAAGAAGCCTCTCCTCCTCCACTTCGGCCAGGGCCGGAAGATCGGGAAGCGCCTCCAGGAACCGCAGATAATATGCCTTGACCGCCTCGACCCTGGTCTGCTGAAGCATGATCTCCGAAATCCACACATGGTAGGGAGTCGGCTCCTCTCTCCAGGGCAGGACCCTGGCATGATTCCGGAACCAAAAAAGAAGCGGATCTGCGGCCGCCCTCACCCGTTCTTCGGGAGACAGGGGACGCCCTTCCCGCTCGATCACCTCAAGATCTTCAAAAAGCCTGGGACTGCTCATACATATCTTCTCCTTCGTCTTAGCCCTGCCAGCCGGCGCCCCGGCCGGCCAGGCTAAGCCTACTATACATCTTTTCCGCCCAAAAAGCAATTCAAAGATCCTTATGCCCAGGTATTCAGATACTGTCCCGCCGTCCCCTCACAGGGCGGCCGCCCTTCTTTTCCGGGCTTCTGTCCCTCTTTTTCCTCTTTCTTTTCCGCCTTCCGTTTCAGCTCCTCCAGCTCCTGCCTCACTTTCCGGATCTCCTCCTCCAGCTTCCGCACCTTTTCGGCGTCATGATTCTGTTCTGCCTTCTTTTTTTCTTCGGTAAGGCTCTGAAGCTTTTTTTCCAGCTCCCTGATCTTTGCCTCGTCTGCGTTTCCCGACGGGCAGGAGCCAATGCCGCCCGCCCCGGAAATGCCTGCCGAAAGCACACCTGCGCCGACCGGACTTATACTCATAAAAATCACTCCTTTTCTTTCGATATCTTATCCGACACCTTATTTATCGGCAGCAACGGCTCCCAAATGAGCCGGCTGACGCAGACGGCCCCTTCCCTGTTGTGAAAGCACGTGCGGGATTCCCTTTTATTAATTCCCGAAAACGATGGATTTATCATGAAACCCGAAACAGCAGCTTCAGCTTATACACCCCGTCCGAAACCGTTTTATCCATAGTCCCGCCCAGCGGCTCCAGAACGGCTCTGATATTGGAAAGGCCGATCCCCTCCGGAGGCGGCGTCTCAAGCCCCCTGTCACAGCTGTTTTCCAGCAGCAGCAGATACAGGTTCCCTTTCTTTCTTCCGGAGAGATGCAGATACCGCTTCTCCGGCGCAGCCGCCCCGCAGGCACTGACCGCATTGTCAAGGGCGTTCGAAAGCAGGATGCACCAGTCGATATCTTTAAGGACACTCTCCTTTGGAACAGAAAGCTCGCACCGGACGCAGATCCCCTTTTCCTCTGCGACTCTGCATTTATTCCCAAGCAGCACGTCTACCGCCGGGTTCCCCGTCCTAATCTCAGAGGAAAGTCCTCTGGCCGCTTCATCAAGCTGACCCAAATATGCGCAGGCTTTTTCTGTCTGTCCCGCCTGCAGAAGCTCCTGCAGCACAGTCAGATGATTCTGAAGGTCGTGTCGGAAGGCCTGCGTCTGCTTCTCTCTCACGGCGGCCTCTTCCATGTACCGCTTCTGCTGCGCCGCCTGTCCGGAAAGATAAAGCAGCTTCTTTTCCGCAAGCTGCATCCGCACAAGCTTCTGGTGGAGCAGAAGGAGCACTGGCAGGCAGACGCCGGCCAGAAGCTGGAGGAGCAGATTTTCTCCGTGGCTCACCCTGATCTCGGCAGATACGGCTCCCGTATCCGTATCCACCATAAAGGCATTGACATAAAAGGTATCCTGCACCATCCGCTCCACCAGTGCAATGAAAAAAAGAGGCACTATAAGGAGCAGAAGCTGTTCCCGCAGAAGCCCTGCCGCATTTTTATAAAAATACCGCAGGATCAGTGTCAGGAAACCGATGACGGACAATACCTTAAGCAGCTCCCGCACGGCGTCGGCCGGGAGGATAAAAGCCTCCCATCTTAGCACCAGCGGAAGAAAGAGCCGGTAATCCATCCACCGGAAAATGCTGTCCACAGCCCCGAAAACGGACCGCAGCAAAAGCGCTGTCATCCAGGACTCCCTCCACGGCCTCTTTAATACGAAGGTACCGTAGACCGCAAGCAGCGCCGTCTCCAGCACAAGGCCCGCGCTTCCCGGCAGTCCGGCCCATACCTCAAAAACCGTAAGTCCCGCAGAAAGAAAGGCATATCCTGCCCCCTGCCTGCGCCTGTGAAAAGCCGTCCCATTTGTCCGGACGCCTTCTGACGAAACGCCGCAGAAGCTGCAGAAAAAGCGGCACAGAATATAAGGAAGCAAAAACAGGTAAAGCAGGTTTGGCAGGGCGATATTCCACCGGAAAAAGTAGTCCATATGGGAAATGTCGAAGCATGTCCAGTCCAGCTTTTATCCCTCCCTGTCCATCCAGACAAGCATCCTCTCCATAAATGCCTGGCGGTAATTTTTTGATACTGGGATCCTCGCCCCGTTTTCCAGAAGGATCTCGCTCCCGCCATACTCCCGCAGAAAATCCGGATTTACCAGATAACTCCGATGACATCGGAGCAGGCGGGGAAACGCTTTGGCTTCCGCCTCCTTCATCCTTCCGTAGTAATCCACTACGCCCGTCTTCGTATGGACGAAAATTTTCCGGTTGATGACCTCGCAGTAATAGATCTCCCCAAAGGGGATGGCCCGGCACCAGTTGGCACTCCGGATATAGAAGCTCTCCTCCCCGGCGGCGCGGATCCTCTTTAAAACCCGCTTTAAGGTCCGTTCCAGCCGCTTTCTCTCCACAGGCTTTTTCAGGTAATCCGCCGCCTCCACCTCAAAGGCATCCGCCATATATTCCGGAAAGGCCGTCACAAAAACGATCTCTCCTTTATAGCCTCTCTCCCGGAGCCTTTCCGCCGTTTTCATTCCGTTCAGCCCCGGGAGCTGAATGTCCAGAAAAAGAAGCTCCTGGTCCGCAGGCCCGCATAAAAAGCCGGCGGCATCGGCATAACAGGCGATCCGGCATTCCTCTCCCTGTTTTTCCAATATCGAAAAGACGGCCATTTTCAGCTTCTCACACATGACCGCCTCATCCTCACAGATTGCAATTTTTATCATGACAGAATCCCCCGTACCTTTCCATTTTACGCAAAACCATTTTACATTTCAATGGAAAATGTTGTAAAACGCCGGGAAACGGCCGTAAATAACCTGACGGACGCAGGATTTTTACCGGCGCCTCTTTATGATATGCTCCCTGATATACCGGAACGTCTCTCTTTCTCCCTTCTTTGCCAGCATTTTGAGGAGGATCTCCAGCTGACGCCTGGTCTTCGGATGGATAACCATAACGTCCTTCGTCCTGTTATAATACTGCAGAGGATCCGCATCCGCATACTTTTCCTTCCGATAAGTCTTGGAGGCCGCAATCCGGTCCATAAACATCTCAAGGACATATTTCACCGGCATCTGCATTCCCGCCACTTCAAAGCCCCGGTCCATGTCCACGTCAATCCAGTATTCAAAATGATGCTTATTGCGGCCTTTATGATGGAGCCAGGCTGAAGAATATCCCTTAGCCTCCCGCTCTGCCGCATTGGGGCTTCGGTTTCCCTGATAATATTTACAGCCCACAAGAAATTCTTTCGGATCATATTTGGACAGGTCATGAAGAAGTCCCTGTTTATACATGCCCACTCTGAAACAGTTTTTCATAACCTCGCCCTTATGATGGTTAATGGTCTTAAAATGCTCCCAGGCTTTCATCCCTCTTTCCCTCCGTGCGCTTCTTTTCCGGCATGGGCTTCTTTTTCCCGCATGCCTCCTCCTCTTCCATAACCCGGATCCCCCTCGGCCCCACCGGAGTCGAAAACACGATCTGGGTGCTGGTCCTCCCGTAATCCTGAAGCCTTCCGATAAACTGATCCAGCTCCACGGTGCTTTGAAAGGCCACCTTGATCAGCATGGAAAACTGCCCGGTAACGCAGCTGCACTCCAGCACGTTGGGACAGGCTTCGATAAACGGGTAAAACTGGTTTTTCTGTTTCGGCTGTACCTCCAGGTTAATAAAGGCCACGATATGATAACCCAGCTTCTCTACATTCACCTGCGCCGAATAGCTCTTGATGATCCCCGCCTTTTCCAGTCGTTCGATCCTGGCCGACACTGCCGGAGACGAAAGGAATGCCTTTTCTGCAATGACCTTCAAGGGCGTCCTGGCGTTTTTCTGCAGGATGCTGACGATCTGCCTGTCGATGTGATCCATCATCTTATCTATACCCCCTGTTTAATTCCTCCTTAATTATACGTCCTGCGCTTATTTTTTTCAAGTATGACTCTTTACAGACTTAACAAAATTAATCCGGAAGATTTTCTCTCCAAATCAGGAAACAAGGGCAAGCCCCGCCACATATCTTATAGTGTAAACAAACTTTGGAGGATATACCCCATGAGTGATTTGGCTGCAACAAACTGTGGATGCAACAGCGGCTGTGGAAACGGCTTCGGCGGAAACAACATCTTATTCCTGTTACTGATCCTCTGCGCCTGCGGGAACGGCTTCGGCGGCGGTGACGGATGCGGATGCGGTCTCGGCAGCTTCGGAAACGGCGACGGATGCGGATGCCTGATCTGGATCCTGCTCCTTTCCTGCCTCTGCGGCAGCTGCTAAAGGGCCGGGCTGCACCGGCTGCCAGCTTCCTTTCTGCACCTTGGTGCAGAACCAAAA
>CATJIW010000066.1 GCA_949740745.1 uncultured Lachnospiraceae bacterium
CACAGCCATACCCTTACCTCCGCATCATCATTCTATATAAAATGATGCACGGATTTAAATGGATTTATACGGGGAGTTTTCCGTAAAAAAAAGGAAAAAATCTCACTATTCGGCGATATACACCACCCGGTCGTCAAGGGCCTCCATCTGCTCGTCGCTGATCAGGTAAAGGTTGTTTTCCTTGTCATAATCCAGTACCACCTTCACCGTGACCTTCTCCCGATAGACCATTTCCTTCACGTCAGCCGCAAGGGCGGACGCCACGGCCTTTCCGTAGGCTTCTTCGTATTCCTGATCCGTATGCCCGTCGAAATCTCCGTTTTTCGCCTGTTCGTTGAAGGTGTTCACCGCAGACTGGAACGGCTCCCGGACGGTTTCACGAAAATCGATGGGCTCCACCTCCAGGGAGATCGTATAAGTGTCCCCTTCCCTTACCACGTCCACGGGCTGATACTTCACCTGGCTGTAAATAGTCTCCGCCACGGCCATAAACTGCTCCGTCACGCCTTTTGTGACCACGTCGGCCTTCACCGAAAGCGCCTCCTCCATGTCCAGGGCAAAGGCCTGGATGTTGGCTTCGTAGATTTTCTCGGCCTCCGCCTGGGCAGAGCCGGTGATCTCCATGTATTTCTCATATCGGCCCAGATAGTTGGCATCCATAATGCCCACCACATATTCCTGATATGCCTCCGTCCCCTCGGACTCCCCGTCTCCCGATCCGCAGCCCGCCAGGGCCAGGAGCATTACCATGCAGGATACTGCCGCCAGGGCCGCCGCCGTCTGTTTATATATGCCGGATTTCTTCATAATAAACTGCTTCCTCCTGGTTTTTTTCCCACACAGTATATCACATTTATTCAAATCGTACAATTTCTTTTTTTAGCTGGTGGATGATCTTTTTCTCCAGTCTGGAAATGTAGGACTGGGAGATTCCCATAAGGTCCGCCACCTCCTTCTGGGTCATTTCGTTCCCGTCTTCCCGGTCCAGGCCGAACCGGAGGCAGACGATCTTCCGCTCCCGCTCTCCCAGCTTTTCGATGGCCAGCTTTAACAGGGACTTTTCCACCTCGTCCTCCAGGTCCCTGGAGATCACGTCTTCCTCCGTCCCCAGGATGTCGGAGAGCAAAAGCTCGTTTCCGTCCCAGTCCACGTTCAGGGGCTCGTCGATGGAAATTTCCAGCCTGGTCTTGCTGTTGCGCCTGAGATACATGAGGATCTCATTTTCGATGCACCGGGACGCATAGGTGGCCAGCTTAATGTTTTTCCCGCTGTTAAAGGTATTGATGGCCTTGATCAGGCCGATGGTCCCGATGGAAATCAAGTCTTCCACGCCGACTCCGGTGTTGTCAAACTTTTTTGCTATGTAAACGACCAGCCGCAGGTTATGCTCGATAAGCGCCGCCTTCGCCTCCTTCTCCTCATCCGTTCCCAGCCTCCCGATCATCACCGATTCCGTTTCCGGAGAAAGGGGAGCCGGAAGCACGTCGCTTCCCCCGATGTAGTGGACCTCGTTTTTCTTTGAAAACAGAAGCCCCCTCATGCTGGAAATGATTTTTAACTGAAACCTGCTGGGAACTGCTACTCTGATGACCATGAATCTTCCTCCTTCTTGCCCGTGTGCTCAGGGCATTATGGCACACCCTTGCGGTGCCTCCTCCTCTTCTTTAAAGACGCCGTATATTCGGCAAAATCGCCGTGCAGAATCAACTGACAGTCTGCATTTGGGGAGATCCTTCCTTCCTTCAGGGCTATGAGAAAGGGGCCGCCGGGACAGGGGACCTCCCTGCCGTCTTCCAGGACTGCGGCCATTTCGGGAAGAAGCTTCCCCTTCAGGACACCCTCCCCTCCGATGGAATGATAAGGGATCAGAAAAAAGCCTTCCGTCTCCTCCTCTTCCTCCGGAAACAGCGCAAGCAGGGTGTCCCGCTCTCCGATGGAGACCGGCTTTTTCGTGGCCGGCTCATACAGGCGGTTTCCGGTATCCAGAAGGGCCGTCACCACAATGCGCCGCCCTCCCTTCATAAGCGCCACCGGAAACAGGGTTTCCCGGTTCCTTTTTGCGGCCCCGAATGCAAAAATCAGTTCCTTTCCCGCAAAAAAAGAGGCCGCCGCCAGCAAAAGGAGCACGGGCAGCCCTCCGCCCTGCGCACTTCTTCCCGTCATAAGCTCCCGCATCACATATCCGGCCCCCGTATAAAAATATACCTGGTTTAAAAAACCCCCGGCAAATATGGAAACGGCCGTAAGCGACAGGGTCTCCCGCAAAAGCGCCCGCCTCCCCCTCCTTCCGAAAGCGATCCGGCACATAAGGGGGCCTGCGAAAAAATAAGCAGACAGAAGCTCGGCCCATCTGGGAAAGACAGGAAAGACGGCCAGGAGACAGGAAAGGGCCCCTCCCGCCGAAGCGCCCAGAAAAAGGGGGAACGCCCGTCTTTCGTACTTTAACCAGATCCCCGCCAGAGCCAGCAGTCCCATGTTCATCCAGACATTGACTGCAAACAGTACGTCTATGTATAAATTCATTTTCACAAGGCTTATTATAGAGGATTCTTCCTGCAGAATCTGTCAAAAGGACAGAGGGAAACCTGAGATTTTATCGACTTTTTTTGCACCGGGACCGGTACTTTCAGATATGACAGGATGTGACAGCCAATCCTGCCAGGGCAGGATTTTATGTATGACAAAAGAAGGGCCCCTCCGGGCCCTCCCAAAATCCGTTATGTAATTTTTACCGTCTCTTCTGCTGCAGGAAGGAGGGAATCTCAATGTTTCCCTTGCTTTCCGGCGCCCGGTAGCCGGCAGAGCCGCCTGTCTGAGACGCAGCTCCCGTATTGCCGAAATTCGGCATCACCGGGCGGGGCGGAACCGGCCTCGTAACCGCAGAAGCCGTCTGCTGCTTCCCGGCCTGGGCCTGAGAAATATAAGAAGGAACGGTCTTTGCCGCAGGCTTATAAGCGCCGAAACCGGAAGACGAAGCCGATGCGCCAAGAGGGGCAGCGCTTCCGCCTTCAAGATTCTCCAGCCCGGTAGCGATCACGGTAATGCTGGCTTCATCCTGCACCGTGTCGTCATACATGGCGCCGAAGATGATATTGGCATTGTCTCCCGCCAGATCCTGAACATAGCTTGCGGCCTCATTGGCCTCCATCAGCCCGATATCTCCGGAAATATTGATAATCACATGAGAAGCGCCTTCGATGCTCGTCTCCAGAAGAGGGCTTGCAACCGCCTCCTTCACGGCGTCGATGGCCTTGTCGTCGCCTCTGCCGTGCCCGATCCCGATATGGGCGATCCCCTTGTCGATCATCACCGTCTGGATGTCGGCAAAGTCCAGATTGATAAGAGCCGGCACGTTGATCAGGTCCGTAATGCCCTGAACCGCCTGCTGGAGCCCCTCGTCGGCCCGCCGCAGCGCCTCCGGCATGGTCGTCCTCCGGTCCACGATCTCAAGCAGTCTGTCATTGGGAATCACGATCAGGGTATCCACGCTTGCCTTGAGATTTTCAATCCCGTTCAGCGCATTGGTCATACGGGCGCGCCCCTCGAACTTGAAGGGCTTCGTCACTACGCCTACCGTCAGGATCCCCATTTCCTTGGCCAGCCTGGCTACCACGGGAGCCGCGCCCGTGCCGGTCCCGCCGCCCATGCCGCAGGTCACGAACACCATGTCCGCGCCTTTGATGGCGGCAGTGATATCTTCGGAGCTTTCTTCCGCTGCCTTCTGCCCCACCTCCGGCTTCGCGCCCGCACCCAGTCCCTTGGTCAGCTTTTCTCCGATCTGAATGGTATCCGGGGCCTTGCACAGCTGAAGCGCCTGCTTATCCGTATTGACACCAATAAACTCCACACCGCCAATATTCTCATCAATCATCCGATTCACCGCATTATTGCCGGCACCGCCCACGCCGATCACAATGATCTTCGCCGAGCTCTCAGATTCATTCATCCTGATCTCTAACAAAACGTTATCCTCCCTCAAGCTGTCGTTCCGAAACCACAAAGACAGACACCTTTCAAACTGATACTGCCACTTTATATAGCATAAGGCATTTTTCCAAATTAATCAACCGTTAGTTTCACAAAAATCTACTAATTTTTATGGGCCGCCGTCTCCGTCCGGCACAAACAGGTAGGACGGATTTTTTACGTCCGGCCGGTATTCATCCAGATATACCGTGCCGGAACGGCCGGCAATTTCCGGATACATATCCGAAAATTCGGCCACCTTTTCCGCCAGGAAACTGTCGTCCCCAAGCACTGCCCGCAGATTCCCCAGGATCAGTGTGACGCGCCGGTTTTTATCAAAGGCCATCTTCTCCGGAAACAGCTCATACTGGGCAAGAAGCTGGGAAAGGTTCAGGATTTCCGCAAAAACGGCTTCGTCCTCCACCTCCAGCTTCTGATACATAACGATGCTCTGAAAACGGATCCCGGTCACCAGCGGAATGTTCTCCTCCAGCTCTCTGGAGCTTTCCACAATAATGCCCTCCCGGTCAAAATACATATAGGAGCCCATATATTCGATGCAGCCCGCCACGCTTTTTTCATAGACCGTGATCCTTGCCGAATGGAGCCCCGTCACCTTCACCTGATATTTTTCCACAAAAGGGATGTCCTCCGGCTCCCCGAACTGATTCCGGTAAAGAGCGTAAAAGGTGTTCCAGTCCCTGTCCTGCGTAAAAATCATGGACACCAGCTCGTCCCTGGTATAGCGGGTATTCCCCACCACTTCGATATCCGTCAGCCTGGTGCCGAACCCGAACAAAACAAGCATCAGGAGAAAAAAAGACAGGATCCCCATAAGCCTCAGCCGCTTTTTGTTCCGCTCGGCTTTTCTCTCTGCCTTTTCTCTCCGGTAACGTTCCAGGTGCTCCGTTTCTCTCGCTTCCCGTCTGTCCATTCCGCCTCCCCTACCGTTCAAATTTGATGCGGGCGGACACGCTTAAGGCCGCTCCCATCTCCATCATCAGGAATACGACGGAAGTGCCTCCGTAGCTGATAAAGGGCAGGGTGATCCCCGTATTGGGAATCGTATTGGTTACAACGGCCACGTTTAAAATCACCTGCAGGGCGATATGGGCCATAATCCCTACCACCAGCATCGCGCCAAACAGATCCGGCGCATTGTTGGCGATCACCACGAACCTCCAGATCATGAACAGGAACAAAAGGATCACGCAGACCGCCCCAAAAAGCCCCAGCTCCTCGCAGATAATGGAAAAGACCATGTCGTTCTGCGCCTCTGGCACAAAGCCCAGCTTCTGCATGCTTTCCCCAAGGCCCTTGCCGAACAGTCCGCCGGAGCCAATGGCATAAAGCCCCTGGAGCACCTGATGCCCGCCCTCCAGGGCATATTTTGTCGGATCCTTCCAGACAAGGATCCGCTCCATCTGATATTCCTTAAGAATCTTAAGCTCGATAATCTGATCGGCGAAAATCGTTACGACCGCCGCTGCGCCGGCCACCAGGGCCACCGCCATAAAAAACCGCAGCTTTTTCCGGCTTGCCACGAAAAGCATCAGGAACACGATTCCGAGAAGGATGATGCCGCTGCTCAGGTTATTGTCCGTCACCAGAACGATCAGAGGCGCCTGAATCACCACCAGGAGGATCTGCAGCCTCCACAGGTCAATCTTTTTCGAAAACCTCGTTACCAGGCTGGACATGGAAAGAATTAACGCCACCTTGACCGGCTCCGCCGCCTGAAAAAGAGAAGTCTCGCCAAAGCCGAACCACCGCTTCTTGCCGTTATATTCAATGCCAAGCGGCGTAAAATTCACAAGAACCATCAAAATCACCGCCAGCACATACCCGAGAACCGCCACCTTTGCGTATTTGTGATAATCGATCCTGGCAACCACGGCCATGACGGCCATGCCGATTAACAGGGCTCCTCCCTGTTTTTTCAGATAAAACAGAGAATCCCCGCTTTTTAACTGCGCCGCATAGGAACTGGAACTGTAAACCATAACCAGGCCAAAGCAGCATAAAAAGAGAATCACGACCAACAGGCTGTAATCAAAATATTTCATCTGCCGTTTGTTCCTCTGATCCGCCATACGCCATCCACTCCGCCTTCTGTTTCCGCTTTTCTGCCCGCTTACTTCCTTACAAGCTCTTTAAAAATCCTTCCCCGCTCCTCATAATTGCGGAACATTCCCCAGCTTGCACAGGCCGGTGACAAAAGCACGGCGTCCCCAGACTCTGCCGCCTCCTTTGCAAGCTCCACCGCCTCCTCCATGGAGGAAGCAAGGCTTAATTCCGTAAAGCCAAGCCGGCCGGCCTCCTCTGCGATCTTTTCTGCCGTGGCGCCCAGAAGGATCAGCTTTTTCACCCGTCCTCTGCAGGCTTCCAGCCATTCTCCGTAGGCCGAGCCCTTGTCATAGCCGCCTGCAATCAGCACCGTGGGACGCACCATGGCGCAGATCCCCCGGATGGCCGCATCCGGATTCGTCCCTTTGGAATCGTTATAATAAGCCACCCCGTCCTTCTCTGTCACAAATTCAATCCGGTGCTCCACCGCCTGAAATTCCCGCAGGGCTTTCCGGATCACCTCCATGGGAACGCCCATGGCAGACGACACGGCCGCCGCCGCCATGGCATTCTCATAATTGTGGATTCCCAAAATTTTCAACTCTCCCGTATCCGCCACAGTCTCCCGCTCTCCGGAAAGCTCGCTTATGATAGAATCCCCTTCCAGATAAATCCCTCCGGGAAGCCTTCGTTTGCTGCTGAACCAGACCACCCGCACGGGAAGCCGTTCCCCGAAGGCGCGCAGGACCTCGTCTTCGTAATTCAGTACGCAGACATCATTTTCCGTCTGGTTTTTTGTCACCAGCTTCTTCACCCGGATATACTCCTCCATGGTGCCGTGCCGGTCCAGATGATCCGGCGTCAGGTTTAAGATGGCGCTGACCTCAGGATGAAAGGTATCTATGGTTTCCAGCTGAAAGCTGGAGACCTCCGCCGCCGTAACGGAATCCTCCTTCATGTTCAGAGCCTCTCTGGTATAGGCGGTGCCGATATTCCCCACCACAAAGCTGCTCTCGAAATAATTTTCAAAAATATGTCCTGTCAGGGCCGTGGTCGTCGTCTTGCCGTTGGTGCCGGTAATGGCCGCCAGTCGTCCCTTCGCATGGCAGAATGCTGCCTCGATCTCGCTTCGGACCGGAACCTGCGCCTCCCGAAGCTTTCTTACAAAAGGGGCCTTTAAGGGGATCCCCGGACTGATCACGCAGGCCGACACCCTCCGGACCACTTCATCCGGAAGCTCCCCGCACACAAGCTCCAGCTTTTCTTCCGGAAACCGTTCCCGGAAGGCTTTTTTGTCAAAGGCTTCGCTGCTGTCATATAAAATCACAGAAGCGCCCGTATCCAGAAGCATTCTGGCGGCTCCCGCTCCGCTTACGCCGCCGCCCGCCACAAGTATGGTTCTGTCCATCCTTAACACCGTCTCCTTTCCGCCTGCTACAGGGCCATATAGGCTAACAGGCAGAGAATTGCCGTCACGGCAGAAAACACCGTCACAATCCTGGTCTCCGACCAGCCGCCCAGCTCAAAATGATGATGAAGAGGGGCCATCCGAAACAGCCGCTTTCCGTGGGTGGCTTTAAAGTAAGTCACCTGCAGCATGACGGAAAGCGTCTCTGCGAAATAGACAAATCCCACCAGCAGGATAAAGATCGGAAGCCGCAGCATAAAGGCGCTGGATACCACGAAGCCCCCAAGAGCCAGAGAACCGGTATCTCCCATAAACACCTTTGCCGGATAGGCGTTAAATACCAGAAAGCCCAGAAGGCTTCCCACCACCGCCCCGGTCACCGGCTCCATCCCGCCTCCGTCTCCTGCCGAAACCACGGAAAAAAACACTGCCACCAGGATCGTCACGCTGGTGCATAGGCCGTCAAGACCGTCCGTCAGATTTACTCCGTTATCCGTTCCCAGCACGATAATGAAAAACGCAGGAATGAAAAACCAGCCCAGATCCAGTGCGCTCCCTCCAGTGAAGGGAATAACCATGTCCGTAGATACCACGTCGGAGGTCACCAGATAATAGCATAAGATTCCCGCGATAACAAGCTGCCCGGAAAGCTTCTGCCAGGGCTTAAGGCCCTCGGAGCGCTTCAAAACGACTTTGATAAAGTCATCCAGAAGCCCCACGATGCCAAATCCCACGGTAGTAAAGAGCACCGGTATGATCTTCGGATAATCCTTCACGAAAATCAGGCTGGTGACCGAAATGCTGATCAGGATCGCCAGGCCGCCCATGGTCGGCGTCCCCGACTTTTTCGCATGGGCCTTCGGCCCCTCCTCCCGGATGGTCTGGCCGAATTTTAATTTCTTAAGAAACGGAATCAGAACCGGGCAGAGCAGTGCGCTTAAGGCAAATGAGATCAACACGGAAATTATCGCTGCATATTTCATATGGACACTCCTGTATTTTATCCGGAGCCTTTGACCGGCCCCTGTATTTTCCTTGTTACCGCAAGCGGGCGCGCATCCTTTCACAGACATGCATTACCCGTATCAGTATAAGACTTTTCAACGGAAGAATCAACCGTTATTCTGCTTCCCGGACGGTCTCTTCCCGTTCAATTCCCAGATAAGGAAGGATATTGTCAAAAATCCCCGCCACCACAGGTGCGGCGATGGTGCCTCCGTAATAGATGCCTTCCGGCTCGTCAATGGTAATCAGGGCGATAACCTGCGGGTCGTCGGCCGGGGCAAAGCCAAGGAAGGAAGAAATATATTTATTTTCGCTTCTCGGA
>CATJIW010000067.1 GCA_949740745.1 uncultured Lachnospiraceae bacterium
CCTTCCAGACCCAGTTCGGTTTTGTGCCCTGCTACGTGAACGGCAGGCTTACGGCGAAGGGGATCCCGGTGTCCTGCGAGGTGGACATTTACGGGGCCCTGAGCGAGTATATCGGGACGGTCGTCAGCCAGGATACGGTGACGCTTCTGGACATCAACAACACGGTTCCTGCGGACATGTACGAGGAGAGCATCAAAGGACACTGCGAGTATTCCCATAAGGATACCTTCATGGGCTTCCACTGCGGCAATACGGCTTCCGGCAAGCTGGTGTCCTGCGAGATGAAACATCAGCTTATCATGGCGAGGACCCTGCCGGAGGTGTCCACCCAGGGAACCCTGGAGGGCGACATCGTCCCCGGAAGCATTACCTTCTTCCGCCTGCAGAGCACGGCCGACGCAAGGCTGCGGGCCTATGTGGCGGAGGGCGAGGTCCTTCCGGTGGCGACCAGGTCCTTCGGAGGCATCGGCGTATTTGCGATCCCGGAGATGGGACGCTTCTACCGCCATGTACTGATCGAAAAGAACTTCCCGCATCACGGGGCGGTGGCTTTCGGCCATTACGGAAAAGCGCTCTTCAATGTATTCCGTTACCTGGGCGTGGAGGACATCGGCTTTAACCGGCCGAAGGGAATGCTGTATCCCGGCGAGAACCCCTTCGCGTAAACGGGAATAAGACAGACGGGAAAAGAACGGATCTCCTTCCGGATCACCGCAGGAGATGAAAACATGATGCCTCCGGCTTGCCCAATCGGCTTGCCGGAGGTATATTATACAATATAAGATGACAGGCGTTTGCGAAAGTTAAAAATCCAATGAAAATTCTGGCAGTATTTCCGGGAAAAGCCCTCTGCGCCGTGGAGGAAAGACCAGAGAAGGCAGGAGGGAGTCAATCCCGAGAGCCTTCTGCGGTCCTGGGCTTGCCGGAACGTTTGGAGCAGCAGGCTTTGGACGGACATACTGCCAGAATCTTGCGATGATTTCGTGTAGTGCAAACGTCAAAATATAAGATAATAAGTGTTTGCGAAAGTCAAAAATCTAATGAAAATTCTGGCAGTATTTCCGGGAAAAGCCCTCTGCGCCGTGGAGGAAAGACCAGAGAAGGCAGGAGGGAATCAATCCCGAGGGCCTTCTGCGGTCCTGGGCTTGCCGGAACGTTTGGAGCAGCAGGCTTTGGACGGACATACTGCCAGAATCTTGCGATGATTTCGTATTTCGCAAACGCTTGAATATAATAAGATGCTTGGCGGAGGTACGGGGATGAAGCGGATTATTCTGATGGTGGCGCGGCTGTTTTTTATGGCCCCTGTCTGGTTTTTTAAGATCTGGAGCTGGGGCAGGAACGACAGGCATACGGAGAAGGAAAAGTTCGAGCTGCTCCGCCATGTCACGGCCTGCGCCAACCGGGCGGGGCGGGTGACCATCGAGCCTCACGGCCTGGAGAACCTTCCGAAGGAGCCCGGCTACATTATGTTTCCCAACCACCAGGGGCTGTTTGACGTGCTGGGCTTTCTGGAGACCTCTCCGCAGCCCTTTACGGTGGTGATGAAAAAGGAAGTGGAGCATGTAATCCTGCTTAAGCAGGTGCGGGTGCTCCTTAAGGGGCAGTGCATGGACCGGGAGGACCTGCGGGATTCCCTCCGGGTCATCAACCGGATGACGGAGGAAGTGAAGGCGGGCAGAAATTACCTGATCTTTCCGGAGGGGACCAGGAGCGGGCAGGGGAACCGCCTTCTGGATTTTAAGGGCGGAAGCTTCAAAAGCGCCGTGAACGCCCGCTGTCCCATTGTCCCGGTGGCCGTGATCGACAGCTACAAGGCCTTTGATACCAATTCCATCCGTCCCGTGACCGTGAAGCTCCATTACCTTCCTCCCCTTGTCTGGGAAGAATACCGGGGAATGCGCACCAGGGACATCGCGGCCCTGGTAAAAGCCCGGATCGAAGCCGAGATCGCACGGCACATATAGCCGGGGCCGCAGGAAGGGCCGGAAAAATTCAAAATTGATTATTGGGCCGAAACCGGTTATAATGGACGCATAGTACGAAAAAAACCGGGGGGCCCTTTATGTTTTCGGAGGAGAGGAAAGAAAAGATACTGGAGATCGTGAACCGGAAGAGGTCGGTGAAGGTCTCAGAGCTAAGCGAGGTTTTAAAAACCTCGGAGGTGACGGTGCGGAGGGATCTGGATGAGCTGCACAATGAGCAGAAGCTGTACCGGACCCATGGGGGGGCGCTGATCCTGAATCACGGACAGTACGAGCTTCCCTGGCAGGAGCTGGCGGTCCTTCAGATGGACGAGAAGCGCAGGATCGCCAGAAGAGCCATCAAATATGTCTGCGACAACGACGTCATAATCCTGGACGACTCCACTACGGCGCTGGAGCTGGCAAAGCTTATTGCAGCGGGAAGCTACAGCAATCTGACTGTGGTGTGCATTGCGATCCCGTCGGTGAACGTGCTGCTTACCAACCGGAACCTGAACCTGGTCATGGTGGGCGGGCCGATCACGACCCAGACCAATGCGGTCCTTGGCAGCATGGCGGAGCGGGCGCTTCGAAGCATGCAGGCGGACAAATGCTTTATGGGGATCAACGGGATCTATCCGGAGGGGCTTTACATGGCCAGCAGCTTTCTGGAAATGTCCACCAAGCAGGCCATCCTGGAAGCGTCCAGACAGAAATTCGTGCTGGCGGATCATACCAAATTCGGCCAGACTTCGTTTTTAAAGGTGGAGGGCCTGACGGAAGGGACCGACGGGCTGATCAGCGATAAACGCCTGGAGGACTTTGATTATTCTGTCCTGGAAAAGAAAACGAATCTGGAGTTTGCGGAATAAACAGGTGTCGGAAAATGCAGAATACGGGAACGAATAAGAGCGGGAGCGCCGGATGGGCGCTCTTGTTTTTTTGACCAAAAGACCGGATGGGCGGAAAGATTTTATTGACAAATATGTGATAACATGATATAAAAAAGAAAGGGAAACAAAAAAATAATAACCAAAGAAACACAAAAGAAAAAAACAAAAGAAAAGAAAAAGAAAGCTTCCCGCAGGATAAGGGAAGCGGGTGCAGGTAATGGCAGCAGGCTGTCTGAGGTTTGTCTGGTTTCAGACGGCAGGGCGGCGGCTGTTTATTATAAAAAAAGAAAAGGAGAGGAAACAAGAAATGAAAAGAAAAGTATTGAGTCTGCTTCTTGCAGCAACGATGGTGCTTTCTCTGGCGGCCTGCGGCGGCGGCGACGACAAGAAAGAGACGGCAGCGCCGACCGAGGCGGCGAAGGAAACAGAAGCTGAGAAGGATACTGAGGCGGCAAAGGACACGGAAGCTGCGGCAGATACGACTGCGGCTGCAGAAGATACGCAGGCTGCTTCCGGCGAGACCAAGACCATTACCATCGGCTACGCTCCTGCAACCCTGAACAATGCGTTCTGGCTGGCAGTGAAGGACGGCGTGCAGAAGGCTATCGAAGAGAGAACCGGTTATGAGGTAACTCTGGTTGACATCGACGCCGGCGGCGACCAGGCGAAGATGAACGACGGCATCAGCAATCTGCTTGGCGCAGGCTGTGATGCAATGCTGGTTGCTCCTGCAGACTCCACCGCGGCAATGTCCGCTCTGGAAGAGTGCAAGAACGCAGGCGTTCCCGTGATCAACTTTGATACTCCCGTGGACAACACCAACGGAATCGTA
>CATJIW010000068.1 GCA_949740745.1 uncultured Lachnospiraceae bacterium
ATCTTCGGAAAAGCTGTTTAGAATTATCCGTCTGTCTAATCAAAAAAGAATAAGTCTGTAAGCTGTTTTTCTTGCTTACAAACTTATTATACGAGGAGCCGGTGGTACTGGGGGATGCGGACCGGGTGGTGGCCATGGGAGCGGGGGCTTATGCGGGAATCCGGACGCGCAGGGAAGAGATCAGGGATATGCTGCTCACGGACGTATGCCCCTTTACACTGGGGATCGGGGTTGCGGGGAAAACGGAGCAAAATGTGCTCAGCCCCATGATCGAGCGGAATTCCACGCTTCCTGCCTCCTGCCGGAACCGGTTTGTAACGGCCTGCGATTACCAGAGAGAGATCCTGGTCAAAATCTATCAGGGCGAAGAATATTATGTGGACAACAATGTCTTTTTGGGGGAGGTTTCCATCGAGGTGGCGCCGAAGCCAAGGGGGCAGGCCTGGATCGAGGTACAGTTTACCTATGATATCAACGGGATCCTTCACGTGGCCGTGGTCAATGAGCTGGGAGAGAAAAAGCAGCTCCTCCTCGCCAGCCAGACCCTGAGCGAGGCGGAGCTTGCCCATTATGCGGGGGAGCTGGAAAAGCTGATGGTTCCGCCGCTGGAGGAGCCGGAGAACAGAGCGCTTCTGGACCGTCTGCTGGAGTATTATGAGGAGGCCGTCGGAAGAAGGAGAGAGCTGCTTGGAGCCATGATCGGCAGATTTACAATGGGGCTGAACAGCGGAAGAAGGCGGGCTGTGAAGGATGCGGTGGAGACCGCAGAGGAATGGCTTGCCTGGCTGGCAGGGCAGAAGGACATGCAGGAGGAGAGGCTCTTTGACGGAGAACTGAAGGCCTGGCGGATGTCTGAGGGAGAAGAGGAGGAAGAGGAGGAGACCGCAGATGAAGGAAATCTGGGAGCTTTTGAAGATTGAACCGACAAAGGATAAAAAAGAGATACGGAGGGCCTTTGCCGCCCAGTCCAGGCTTCATCACCCGGAGGAGGAGCCGGAATATTTTGAAAAATTAAATGAAGCTTACCGGCTGGCCCTTGGCCGGATCCGTGAGGGCGCAGAGCGGGAAGGCGCCGGCGGATACGGGGGGAGAGAACAGACAGAGGAGGGCGGCGGATATAAGGAGAGAGGGAGGCAGGAAGGCGCCGGAGGACGTGGGGAGAGAGGGCAGACGGAAGAGGCCGGCAGATGCAGGGGGGACGGACAGGCGGAAGAGGCCGGCGGGCCTTCCGGGGAGGGACAGAAGGCCTCGCTTTTGGGACGGCTTGCGGAAGCAGAAGCGCAGGAGGTACGGGAGAGCATGCAGGAGGGTGCACTTCGTGAATTTATCCTCCTGTTTGAGAACCCGAAACAGGCGAAGCAGGCGGAGGCCTGGAAGCGGTTCTTTATGTCGGATGCGTTTCTCGAAGAACAGTTTTCGGAGAGGTTTGGCAAAGGGCTGCTTGCCTTCCTGACAGGACAGACGCAGTTTTCTTCAGATAATCTTCCCGCGGGGCTTTTACAGGAGCTTGCCATTGCCTATGGGCTGATTCCTCATTTTGCAGGAGAAGAATATTTTGAGGGCCTGAAATATCCGAAGCAGTGGTATAAGGTTTCCGTGGAGAATACCTTCCCGGCGAGAAGACATGTGGCGGAGATTTTCAATATGCAGGGACGGGAATGCGATTTGAAATCCATAACCGGCCGCATACTGAGGCAGCCGGCCAATAAGGTGCGCTACAATGCCTTTGCCGATTATTTCAGGCTGAAGGAGATGGGAAGAGAGGGGCGGCTGACGGACAAGGAACGGGAAACCTGGCAGCATATTCTCGGCATGGCCCAGGTCTGTTATCTGTATGAGCGCAACGGAAAAAAGCCGGGGAGCGGGGATTATGAGAGCCGCAGCGAGTGCGTGGTAAAGCTGTATGTCCGGTGGCTGAAGGATGAATCACTTCCGGAAGAGGTACTGAAATTCATTTATAAGAAATTTGCCTTCCGGGAGCTTGCAAGAAGCAGCACCAGAGGCCTTTATGGGGCGTGGAAGGAGCAGGTGCTTAAGCAGCTTCCGGAGGTGGAGGAGGAGCTGTTTGCCGAGGACGGAAAGGAACAGAGGATCACCAGGCTCTACCGGGTCTGTTCTAAGATCATCAGCGATAACCATGCCAATTATGATCAGTCTGTTTATGAGGAGACGCCGGAAATAAAGGAGCGGGTCCGGGAATTTTTTGCCATGCCGGAATGGGAGCGGCTTAGAAACGACAAGGGGCTTTTCGAACGGATCTGCAGCGCTGCGAAGCGGATCGTCATGCCCGCCTCCATGACGAAGGAGCTGATCCGTTATCTGGAGGACGGGGATTTTCCGGAGCCGGAGCGGACGGAGCTTATGGAATACCTGCTCCGTTCTCTTTCCACGGGCAGGCTGTGCAGGGAGCAGGACTGCCGCCACGAGGTTTCCTTTTCCGAAACGGAGCTTTCGGATATCGGCGGGAGCCCTGATTTCTGGCAGTATTATTTGATGCGGGGCTTTGGGTACCGCCATGGGAAGCTTCGGGGAGACTGGGAGGACGGGATGGTTTATGAGCTGGACGGGGAATGTTACCTTCCGGCCTATATCCAGTACATGTACGCTCCCTCGAAGGTCTGGCAGAGGCGGTTTGTGGGCTTTGAGGAGGAGACGGAGACGATTGCGGACCCGGTCAGCGCACAGTGCGTCCTGCCGGACGGGAGAAGGCTGCGGGTAGAGTTTCATTACCATTACTGCCTGTATTTTGTGGATGAGGAGCCGGTTCATGAACCGTTCCTTCCCTTTGGGGAGCTTTTGCGGCATGCCGGAAGACTGGAGAAAGCGGAGGAATTTTTCTTTCTGCTTGCGGTGACGGTTATCGAAGAAGAAAGGCGCACAGAGGCGAAGGCTCTCATTGAACGATGGCTGGAGCAGGTCCCGGTTTATCCCTTTATCCGTCCGGTGATCGCCGGGATGCTGGCGGCGGGAGATGCCGGATGTGCCGGGGCGGAAGCAGTTTGGTATTATGAGACGGAGCGGTTCTGCTTCCGGGCCGTGGTAAGGGAGGCGGGCGTAAAGGTTTTCCGGCAGGTGGATTTCGGCTGGGGAGACTGGCTGTACCGGAGAAAGGAATTCGGCTGGAAGGAGCTTTCCCGGGCGCCTGAGCTTTGGAGAAGGGAGGAGGCAGCCCGGGCCGGTTCTTTGGAGGAAAGGAGGGCGGCCGGGAAGCTGGCGCTGCGTATGCTCGCACAGCCGAAACCGGTCCGGAGGGAGTCGGTCTTCCTGGAGGGCATGGACGCTGCAGAAAAAACAGCCGCCATATTAAGGATTATGGGCTGTCCGGAGGATCCGGAGGGCTCCTGTGTGCTGCGGTACGGAAAAAACAGGGAAAAGCGTCATGACCGGATTTTTTACGGAGCAAGGCTTCCCTTCGGATTTGAGCTTTGGGAGCAGTCGCCGGAGTATCAGCAGTCGATGAATTACCTGATTTCTGTTTCCAACAGGAAGATTAAGGAGAAGAAGGAGTTAATCTGGCGGTTCGGATGGGGATATAAATATTCACTGCAATCCGATTACGGCCCTATGTGCGTCTATCTGGGAGAGAGCGGGACTTATTATGCCATGGGAAGCGTTCGGATGCACCGGGGAGAAAGCCTTGCAGAGCTGCTTGCGGATTTTTTTGCAGAAGAATTTGAGGGGGCGGCGGAGGCTGTCTCCTATGAGGGCCCTTTAAGCGTATCCCGCCTGGACCACCGGCTGGAATATGGCTATACGGAGCAGGACGTGCTGCATTCCATTTATATGGAAGAGGATACGAAGGCAGATCTGTTTGCCATGTTTGGCAGGCATCGGCTGTGGACGGAATTTGCCCGGTGGATGGATGATATCCTGAAGAAGGGGCTTCCGGAATGGGTGGCGCGCATCCGGATCGGCCTGGATTTGGAGAGACGGGGCGCATTGACCTTTGCGGGGTATGCAAAAGAAAGGGAGACGGAATTTGGCGGATTATTCGGAGAGGCACCGGATGGGGAGGAAGCTTTGGAGGAGGAGACTGCAGATATTCCGGAGCCTTATCTTCCTGAAACGCCGCTTTTCATTTGGGGAAGGGGGCAGGATCCGCGTGTCATGGGAAATGCGCTTTCGGAGGCGCTGGAATGGTATGCGGATTCCCATAAAGCGCTTCTGGAAAAATGCGGAGTTTCAATTTTAAAATAGAATCATGTTTCCATCCCTTCATTCATAGGATAGAAGTAGCCAATTTTCAGGAGATTTTATCAGTCATTTGGAGGGGTGGACGTGAGTGAACGAGGGTGCGGCGTGTTGGAACAGTACGGGCTGGAGGTGTTTAGAACCTGGCGTACCAGGGGCGCTTTTTTGTGCGAGACCAGTCAGGGCCTTAAATTATTGAAGGAATGGACCGGGTCGGACAAAAGGATCCAGCTGGAGTATGAAGTGCTGTCTTCGCTGGCGGAGGTCGGCCTCCAGGTGGACTGCTGTATACGGAACAGGGAGGGCAGCCTGGTCTGCACAGACGAGGATCAGGCCAGATATGTGCTCCGGAACTGGTATGAGGGGCGGGAGTGCAGCACCAGGGAGACCGGAGAGATCCTGACTGCGGCGAAGCTTCTGGCAAAGCTCCATCAGGCGTTTAGGCGGCTGGAAACGGAGCATATCCTGGAACGGAAGCGGGAGGAATGCCTTCGGGAGCAGAGGGAGCGGGAGGAACTGGAGGCAGCGCAGGCGACCGGGCGGGAGGAGGCCGGAGAGGAAGCCGGGGACCTTTCCGGGGGACAGGGCTTTGCAGAGACGGCTTCCCGTCAGGGACAGCCGGAGGCCTTTGCCGAAATGCTGGAGCGCCATAACCGGGAGCTTAAAAAGACCAGGTCTTTTGTGAAGGCCAGGAAGAGGAAAACGGATTTTGAACTGGTGGTCATCGGCGGCTTTGAAAAGTTTTACCGCCAGGCTGAGGAGGCGGCCGCTCTGGCAGAGGAGCTTCCGGAGCTTCCGGAATGCTGGTGGTGCCATGGGGAATACAGCCATCATCACGTGCTTCTGGGAGAAAACGTCTGTGCGGCCACGGATTTTTCCAGACTCAGGCGGGGGATCCAGGCGGCGGATCTTTACTATTTTATGCGTAAGATCCTGGAGAAGCACCGGTGGAACCTGAAGCTTGGACGCAGGCTTCTGGATACCTATACGGCGGTGCTGCCGCTGACCGGCGAGGAGTGGAAGTATCTGTATATCCTGTTTTTATATCCGGAGAAATACTGGAAGCAGATGAACTATTATGTCAATTCCAACAAGGCGTGGATTCCGGCCCGAAACGTCGACAAGCTGCGGGTGCTGGAAAATCAGTTTGAGGCGCGGGCGCTGTTTTTGAAGGAATTAAAAGAACGGGCGGGGGCCTGAAGGCGGAAGCTCCCGTAAAAAAATGAGCAGAGCCTGCCGGCGGACCGGCAGACTCTGCAGAGCGTACGGATTAACTGAGAACCAGAAGCTGACAGGGCACATTCATTCTCGATAAGAAGGCCGCTTCCCGTTTGTGGCTGGTAAAGAGGAGGATCTGGCCCGGATAATACTCTGCCAGCCATCGCAGGGTATTGTTCAGACGGGCGTCGTCGTAGTAGGCGAAGGTGTCGTCCAGAAGGATGGGCAGGGACCGGCCGGGAAACAGGATCTCCACGGCGGCGATCCGGAGGGCCAGATAAACCTGTTCGATGGTTCCGCGGCTCAGGGCGTCCAGGGAGACCGAACGTCCGCCGCTCCTTACGGTGACAGTCAGGTTTTCGTCAATGTGGAACCGGTCGTAGACGCCGTCTGTGACTGCGGCCATGATTTCCGAGACCCGGCTGTTTAACAGGGGGCTGAAGGTTTCATGGATCCTGGAGGCCAGGGAGGAAATGGTTTCTTCGGCCAGGGTGACGGCCCGGAGCTTTTCTTCCAGAACCTCGTTGTTTTCCAGGACCCTGGCCAGGGACTGCTGTTTTTCCTCCAGTCCGGCGAGGGCCTTGCACGCCTGTTCAAACTCCCAGGCCTCCTTCTGCAGGCGGTTTAATTCGTCTCTGGCAGACTGCAGCTCCTCCTGAAGGGCGGAGGCCGTCTTCAGGGATTCCTCCAGAAGGGCCTGATTTTTTTTGCGGGTCTCCAGAAGGCTCCGGTATTCCAGAAATTTTTTCTTCATGGCCACTCTGGAGGCTTCTGTGATCTCCGGGCTCCCCAGGTGGGTTTTGTATTCATTCCGGATGAACTGTTCCGTTTCGGCGGCCATGGCCTCGGAGGCGGAATCTTCTTTTCTGGAACGGACAAACAGGAGGACGGTGAACAGCAGGGCAATTCCCGTCCCGGCAAAAAACAGGATCAGGAAGGGAAGCCTTGGCAGAGGGAACGGCGTGTCCGTAAAAGGAAGCTCCTCGTAGAACAGGCCTCCCAGGGACAGGATCAGGAAGGCCGCCGTGGCAAAGAGGCCGGACAGGACGTCCCGGAGCCTGGGACGGCGTTTTTTGCCGTCTGTGCCTTCTCCGGAGGCCATCCGATGGGCGTCATAGGCGTCGTGGAGCCGTTCCTGATAGAGGTCGAGATCCCCCACGGCGGACAGGCTGTGCTCTTTCACGGCCTGCTGGTTTGATTCGATATTTTTTTCCAGGAACCGCCGCTTGCTGTTTTCCGCTTCCAGCCGTTTTTCCAGATCCCTGAGCTCTTCCTTTCGCCTGCCGGGCCGGTTCCCCAGAGCCTTTAATCCGTCCTCCGCCTCGGAAATATTTGCGAGGACTGCATGGTATTGGGAGGCGGCCTCCGGATCAAGCTGCCGCTTCAGCTCTTTTTTTTCTTCTTTCAAAGAGGCCAGGGCCTTTGTCACGTCCAGCGTGGAGGTGCCGGACAGGGCGATGCTGGAAAGCCGGTTTTTCAGATTTTCGCTTAAGGAGCCGTCGGTGGCGGCCTTTAGCTGTTCGATGCTGATGGTATTCCGGTAGGTTTCCTCGGAAATGTATCCGAGAAGGGGAGTGAGCTCGTCCTGCCTTTCGGCCACGATCTGCCCGCTTTCGGCTTTTCTCACGCAGAGAGAGCGGTTCTGGGCATCCAGGCAGCGTTCGATGCGGTAATCGCCGTCCTCCGCAGCAAAGGTCAGGGAACCGCCGTAGGGAGCCTGTCCCTCCCAGGGACAGTAGCGGGAGTAGGCGTCGCGGCCTGCGGCCCTTCCCCGCCCCCGCTCCATGCCGAAGAGCATGCTTTTTAGATAAGCGTGGAGGGTCGATTTACCGGAGCCGTTTTCTCCGTAAATGACGTTGATGCCTTCAGAAAAGGACAGGTCCCTGTGGACGTATTTTCCAAAACCGGAAATATGTATTTCTTTTAACTGCATTTAAGATTCTCCTGTGTTTGTGTCAAAGTTGGAAAGCAGCGCGTTCAGCCCGTAGTAAAAAGCCTGTCTTCGGACCGGGTCCGTCAGGTCCTCTTCCCTGCCGTCCGGCAGAAAGGAAGCGATGTAGTCGCCGATCAGATCGTTCCTGTGGCTTTTTAACAGCGCTTCCATATTATAGGAAGGAACGGTGTTGTCGCGGAAAGAAATGATCCTGCCGGCGGTGCGCAGGTACTCTTCGTTGAAGGAAAGCTCCGGGGCCCGCCTTCCGTTTAAGGTCACCTTATACATATTGGAGGCGCCGTATTGCTCCATGAATCTGCCGAGGGTCTGGAACAGGGTCTGGTTGGTGGTCTTTTCTGTCACCTTTACCTGGCAGGGAATATAAGACCGGGAGGGAAGCGGCACAAAGCGGAGCGTGAGCGTCCCGGCCCCGTCGTCCTGCGTAAGCTCTCCCTGAAGATATCCGTGGGCGCCCGTCTCCGTTAAATCGACGGGAGAGAGGGAGCCGGGAAAGCCGTACCGCCCTGTTTCCGAAAATTCCGGCTTGTGGATGTGGCCCAGGGCCGTATAAGAAAAGCCGGAGGCGGCAAATTTCTTTTTGTCGATGGGGATGTGGGTCCCGTCGCCGCCGTGGGCCAGGAGAATATGGAAATTCCCGTCCTTTGGAGCCGTGAGGCCGTCATAAAGGGGTTCCTTAATCTCTCTGGCGTGATAGCTGAAGCCGTGGACCACGGTTTTGATCTCGGAGAAAGAGACCGTTTCCACTTCCCTTCCGGATAAAAAGGACACGTTGGGGGCCCAGGAAAACTCCTCCAGGGCGGAGCCGGGGCGGAGGCAGTCGTGGTTTCCGGCAATGAGGACTACGAAAGTGTCGGGAATGCCCGAAAAAAGCCCGTTGGCCTCTTTTAATTCTGCCAGGGAGGGCTGCCGGTGGAACAGATCTCCGGCAATGAGCAAAAGCTCCGGCTTTTCCTCCTGACAGGCTTCGGAAAGGCTCCGGAAGGCGCTTAAAAGATCAAGAGAGCGTTCCTTGGACCAGGGAAAGCCCCGGTCCGGCTGGCATCCCAGGTGGATATCTGCGGCATGAATAAATTTCATAGAAACGGTCCTTTCTGAAAATACTTAAGAAGCGGACATTTTGCGGCCGTTTTGCGGCCGGCTGTCCTTTCTGAACATTATATCACAGGAAGATAAGAGAAGCAAAACATTGGGTTTCATAAAATGCATAAAATTAATAGAAAAATGGAAAAATAATTGTTCACTTATTCCAAAAGATGTGATATATTAGAGACATAACTATAATTTAACAGCAAGAGGTGATAGTGTGGTTAAGAAAGAGATGATTGCAATGCTGCTGGCCGGCGGGCAGGGCAGCAGGCTGGGAGTATTGACGGCGAACGTGGCCAAGCCGGCTACGGCCTTTGGCGGCAAATATCGCATTATTGATTTTCCGCTTAGCAACTGCATTAACTCCGGTATCGATACGGTGGGCGTGCTCACCCA
>CATJIW010000069.1 GCA_949740745.1 uncultured Lachnospiraceae bacterium
CCCCTGCAGGGCGGTTAAAGCAGCAAAGAAAATCCTGCGCTTTCCGGTCAGGCGGCTGGTTAAAAACAGCAGCAGCACCGTAAGGGAGCATAAACGGGACAGCCCGGCCACATCCACCGGCAGGATGCCAAAATAGTGATAGGTAAACCCGGACATGGCAATCTGTTCGGCGCTCCATAAAAATGTGGTCAAAGCGAGGAATGGCAGGCCATAATCCGACTTGCCGGAAAAGAGCTGCCACAAGAAAGCTGACAGCAGAAGGACGCCCGCCCCAAAGCAGAGGGCGGCGGGAATGGCAGTTTGGAAACTCTTGGAGATCAGCCCGCTCTCATAGGAATATCCGCAGTACAGCTGAATCGAACAAGGCCAGACAACAGGGGCTGCTTCCGGATCCTGCCGTTCCCCCAGGCTGGTGGCTTGTGCGACAGTCAGGGTCTTTCCATGATAGTCTGGCGGGAGGGAAAGCACGATGTATTCGATTCTGTCCCAATCCAACATGGGAAGGGTCAGATACCCGATACGGTTGTCCAGATCCGGGCAGTCGGTGTAGAGCAGCTCTCCATCCAAAAACACTGCCATACTGCGGTTAGACGCATCCATCCGCAGGGTGGGGCTGTCCAGCGTTTCGGTCAGGGCGCGGGAAAAATAAAAGGTCTGCCCCGGCTTTTGCAGGCCGGTAAAACCGCCCATCCCGTCTGCGGTCAAAATCGTTTGCTGTTCTTCTTCCTGCGTAAATACCGTCCATCCCTTTTGGTCGTACTGCCAGCCTTCCGGCGGCGCTTCCCCCTCCCACATCAAGGACAAGTCATAGGAGGCGTCCTGCATCGGCACAGTATAAACAGACAGCACGCGGCCAAAGAGCAGGCAGAGAGCCAGGCAGATAACCAAAGCAAACACATGGAGCAGCGTGCGCGACATTGTTTTTTTCAAATAAGTCACCTCGTAAAATTGGATTCTTTCTTAAAATAGACTACCTTGAAAAAGAGGGGGTGTCAATCAGATTTACCGTCCACTCGCGCAGAAAAGCGTCCACTCGTGCAAACCCTATTGATTTTGAGCGGGGTTATTTCTATGATGGATGAGTAAAAAAGGTGAAAATTCAGGGAAACGGGCGTATTGCGTCCACGGTTTTTCCGTGGGCGTGATGCATCCTTTTCTATTGCGGCGAAATCATTCCAAAGGAGGATAACCTATGAAACGACAAAATAATAACCGGTTTGGGGCGGCTGTGTTACTGCTCATTCTGCTGTTTACTCTCTCTGCCTGTTCATGCGGGCAGAGTGAAAGCAGTCCACTGGAAAGCAGCCCGCCCATATCAATGAGGCAGGAAGAAACCGCGCAGCCGGAAACAGAACAGTCGGAAACTCCGGACGCTGCTGTAAATGAAGTCATTCTCTATATCGGCACAAAGGACAACGGTTTTACCGAATACCCTATAACCTACGAAGAAACCCTGACCCCGGAAATTTTAATTGCCGGGATTGCCGATCTGACCAGCTGGGATATGACCCTTGCTGAAAATGTAACCACCGGAAAAGGCGGCATGAGCGTATGCTTTGCGGACAGTTCCGCGCTCTTTACCGGGCCGCCTGACCCGCAGAACGAGGGATTTTTTATGTTCAGTGCGGAGCAGCTTGCACAGACCATTTTAGACAGCACTCAAAAGACGCTGCAAATGGGATTTACGGGTGAGGGCGGCGACCCGGACGCGCTGGATATTTACTACTACATGGAGGGTGAAAAGCCGCTGGAACTGCCGGACATTGGCAGGGAATGGCCGCTGGATCAGCCCTATGCGTGGTAAAATTTGGTTGAAACCACACGGTGGACTGTGGTTACACCGAGGGAGAGCCGGGAAAGCTCTGCACCCATGAACACAACGAGGATTGCTATACTGAAATAACCGAGTGCGTCCATGGGCATGACGAGGGCTGCTACCCGGAAAAAACCGGCAACGACGCGGCCCCGTCCAATGGGGAGAAAATTGTTACTGCGGCAAGGCCCAAATTGACGAATTGCCAGAGGCGGTTACAGAGGACAACAGTGAGGAAGTGCGCAGGCTGCTGGAGGAGATCTTTGCCCTTTATGGAGAACTGAGCGAGGAAGAGCAGGAGAAGGTGGACCTGACCCGCTGTATAGAATTGCAGACAATCCCGGAAGCCGCCTGTTTGGCGGATGGGGAAATTATCCTGTATAAATAACAGCGGACATGTTGTTATAAGCGACGGCGCAACGGTTACGCTCACTTGCAGCAGTAACGGTATCTATACAAACGGCAATCTTAAAATCTGCGGCAGCAGTACGGTATATGTTACAACTAAAGGCGTAGGCCTGCAAGGAGGAACTGGCCTTTCCATCACGGAAGGCAGTACAGTTACAGCTATTTCTGCGAATGACAACGGGATTTATTGCATGAGAGGTGTTATTGAAATTAGCGGTGAAAGTATGGTAACTGCCGAAGGCAAGGGCCAATACCCAGGTGGCTGCCAAGGGGGCGAAGGGTGCTATCTTGTGTAAGCAATCGAATAGCTGTACCGGCAAGCCCAGGAATCGGAGAAGGAAGGAAAACGTTGGTGCCAATCGTGCTTGTCTGTATGCTGCCCCTGATTGGAGCTGGGATATTCCTGATATGGAAAAAAGAAAAGAAAGCAGGTTCGATGATCATGATTGTCCATAAAAGGGTAAAAAAAGACGTGCGTTCATCAATGACGATCCAACTGCCTGCGGACCATGCAGATTTTGTGGTCCGGATGCTGTCAAAGGAGTTGGACAATTCCCATAGGGAAGGACAGGTAAACCAGTCATCTGTCATTATGGATATTTTGAGGACGTTCCGTAATGCCATAGAGCTTGAAGAAAGGATGCGCTCTATGAGGGGAACGGCGGATGAAAAAAAGGATGAAAAAAACAAATCAGAATAGAAGAAAATGGAGAACAGGGACATTTGAAAAAGATATTTTTATTGACAGCCATGAGCAATAGCAGCAGGAAAGACGAGAACGGAAACAACAGGCATAGACAGAGAAACATTGCAGGGAATGGAAAGGATAAGATGATAACTGGCAATAGGGTGAAAACGGTTTCGGTGATTCGAGGCACTCCTTTTCTGAAAGCTGTGACGCTGTTTCCAATCCTTCCCTTTTCATATCAGATTTATTCTATTTCCCCTGCAAAAATTTTGTCAATACATTCTAATACTTCAATAATTACGAAAGTATGAGGTTCTGTTTTCTGAGGCAGCAAAGGAATTTGATGCCTGCAGCTGCGGTTGCCCAACAGGAAGCGTATTATGGGTTTTGAAACATATGTTCTGCCAGGGCTTTTATTTCGGACGAAGAGAATCAGTCCTCGAAGGGGAATCGGAATTCGGTCAGGCCGAATTCATCCCTCATCTGGATAAACTCTTTCTGGACAGCTTCTGTTATGGGAACGCCCTTGTCCTTCCGGTACATCCATACGTCATGCTCCTTTTCACCGGCCGTGTAGATGCGGTCCTGGCCGGGCGCTTTTTCTGATGCGCGCAGTTCCCGGAGAATGTCCCCGCAGGTCTTTTTGAAGGCTTCCGCACCCAGGAAGGCTTCCGTGTCGATGGCCATGAAGAAATGGCCCAGGTGATAGGGGCGGATGTTTCCCTCTTCGTCCCTGCCGTCCAGAGCTTTTAAGAAAAGGCCGGATTGGAGGGCGGCAGACAGGATTTCCACCACTGTGGCGTAGCCATAGCCTTTATAGCCGGCGAAGAGTTCGCCAAGGCCGCCCAAAGGAGCCAGGGCCGCCCTCTGGCGGCGGATGTCTTTTAAGATCTGTCCGCTGTCAGTCAGCTCTGAGCCGTCTCTTCCGATGACCATGCCGGCCGGGACGTCATGGCCGATGCGGGCGTAATATTCGATTTTCCCGTTCTGGATGATGGAGGTGGCGCAGTCCAGCACGAAGGGGAAGTCCTCGTCGGTGGGGATGCCGAAGGTCAGAGGATTGGTTCCCAGCATGTTTTCCACGCCGAAGGTAGGGGCGATGGAAGGCCGGGCGTTGGTGCCGGTAATGCCGATCATGTTTTCCTTTGTCGCCATGGTGACCCAGTATCCGGCGATGCCGTAATGGGAGGAATTACGCACGGCCGTCATGCCCATGCCGTATTTGCGGGCTTTTTCAATGCAAAGGTCCATGGCCTTTTTGCCGGCTACCATGCCCATGCCGTCGCCTGCGTCCAGGACTGCGGTGGTGGGAGTTTCCTTCAGGATTTCGATGTTTGTGACCGGGTTCAGGATCCCGGCCCGGATGCGGTCCACGTAAATGGGCTTGAACCGGTTACAGCCGTGGCTTTCGATGCCCCGGCGGTCACTCTCCAGCAGTACGTCGGAGCAAAGACGGGCGTCCGGTTCCGGCAGCCCCAGTTTTACGAATACGGCCGTCATAAAGTCATCTGCCAGCTGCCAGGGTATATAGGGTCTGTTATCTTTGTCCATTTGAATGCCTCCTGAAGAAGGGCAGTTCTCTTTTTCGTTTCAGAGAGAACTGTTTTTTGTGTTTTTCAGTGCTATTATACCATTGGGAAGGGAACATTTCAACCGATACCCGTGCAAAAGGGAGAGCCGGAAAGTCAATGGGGATGCATGGGCGGGCGGCCTTCTGCGTCCTGCCCTGGGGGCCGGCGCTGCATGAAAGAGATGCTGAAAGGAATAGTATAATAAGAAATATTATAATAAGGAAGAAACTCTGAAATTGCGGCAGCCAGCCAGAAGGTGTCATGGTTTTACTTTAAATCGGATCCGGATATGCCACTCGTTTTTGTCCTGCGGAAGGGCAAACAGGATTGAAATATCCTTCCATTGGCGATACAATAAAACAAAAGAGGAATTGGAGAGGAGGAGACGGTATGGCGAAATATGTGATGGCACTGGACTCGGGGACTACCAGCAACCGGTGCATTTTATTCAACGAAAAGGGGGAGATGTGCAGCGTTGCCCAGAAGGAATTTACGCAGTTTTTTCCGAAGCCGGGCTGGGTTGAGCATGATGCGGAGGAGATCTGGTCCACCCAGCTTGAAGTGGCTTTAAAGGCTATGGAAAATGTGGGCGCGGCGGCGGCGGACATTGCGGCCATCGGCATTACCAATCAGAGGGAGACGGCCGTTGTGTGGGACAGGGCGACGGGAACGCCCATTTACCATGCGATCGTGTGGCAGTGCAGGCGGACCTCGGAATACTGCGATTCCCTGAAGGAAAAGGGGCTGGTGGAAGCGTACCGGGAGAAGACCGGCCTGGTCATCGACGCTTACTTTTCTGCTACGAAGATCAAGTGGATCCTGGATCATGTGGAAGGGGCCAGGGAGCGGGCCGGGCGGGGCGAGCTTCTCTTCGGGACGGTGGAGACCTGGCTGATCTGGAAGCTGACCAGGGGGAAGGTCCACGTGACGGATTATTCCAATGCGTCCCGCACCATGCTGTTTAATATCCGGACGCTGCGGTGGGATGAGGAGATCCTTCAGGAGCTTGGGATTCCGGCGTGCATGCTTCCGGAGGTAAAGCCCTCCAGCCTTATTTACGGGGAATGCGATCCGCAGTTTTTCGGGGCTCCGATTCCCATCGGCGGAGCGGCGGGCGACCAGCAGGCGGCGCTTTTCGGACAGGCCTGCTTTCAGGCTGGGGAGGCGAAGAATACCTATGGGACCGGCGGCTTTTTGCTGATGAACACGGGAGCTGCGCCGATCTATTCGAAAAATGGCCTGGTGACCACCATTGCCTGGGGGCTGGACGGGAAGGTGACCTATGCGCTGGAGGGATCCATTTTTGTGGCCGGAGCGGCGATCCAGTGGCTCCGGGACGAGCTTAAGTTCATCGAATCGGCCATGGATTCGGAGTATATGGCGAAAAAGGTGGAGGATACCGGCGGCTGCTACGTGGTGCCTGCCTTTACGGGGCTTGGGGCGCCCCATTGGGACCAGTATGCGAGGGGGGCCGTCGTGGGACTGACCAGGGGAGTGAACAAGTACCATATTGTGCGCGCGGCCCTGGAGTCCATCTGCTATCAGACCAACGACGTGCTGCAGGCCATGAAGGCAGATTCCGGCATGGATCTAAGTACGCTCAAGGTGGATGGGGGCGCCAGCGCCAACAACCTTCTCATGCAGATGCAGGCGGATCTGAGCAATGCGCCGGTCCACCGTCCCCGCTGCGTGGAGACGACGGCCATGGGGGCCGCTTATCTGGCAGGGCTTGCAGTGGGCTATTGGAAAAGCGTGGACGATATCCGGGAGAACTGGGAGATCGACCGGGTCTTTGAACCGGAAATCTCTGAGGAGAAGCGGAGTGAGAAGATCAGGGGCTGGAACAGGGCCGTGAAATGCTCCTATGGATGGGCGAAGGAAGAATAAAACGGCAAGAAAAACC
>CATJIW010000070.1 GCA_949740745.1 uncultured Lachnospiraceae bacterium
CACCCTGGAGGAGGCGAAGGAGCTGCGGGAGGCAGGGATATCCTGCACTATCCTTATGATGGGGCTGGTCCCGGAGGAATTTGTTCCGGCGGCCGCGGAGCTTTCGGTGATTCCGCTGATCTCCACCATAGAATGCGCCCGGGCGTTTTCTGAATGGGCGGTCAGGAACGGGAAAGAGGCAGAGCTTATGGTGACCGTGGACACGGGGATGGGGCGGATCGGCTTCCTTCCGACGGAGGAGGGGATCGAGCAGGTGAAAGCCGTTTCCCGTCTTCCCGGAATCCGGCTTTACGGCCTGATGACTCATTTTTCTTCTGCGGACCTGGAGGACCTTGCCTACACCTATCTGCAGAAGGACCGGTTTGACTGGTTTTTCCGGAGGCTTGAGGAGGAAGGGATCCGGATCCCCATGAGGACGGCGGCAAACAGCCCTTCCATTTTCCGGCTGCCGGAGGTCTTTTACGAGGCGGTCCGTCCGGGAACCATCATATGGGGTTGCTATCCGGCCTGCGTGAAGGATCATGAGACGGTAAAGGTCCGCCCGGTTTTATCGGTGAAGTGCCGGGTGATTTATGTGAAGCGGGTGCCGGCGGGAAGTCCCATCAGCTATGGGCGGAAATTTGTCACGGAGCGGGAGAGCGTGATTGCAACGCTTCCTCTGGGCTATGCGGACGGCTATACCAGGACACTTTTGGGAAAAGCCAGGGTTCTGATACACGGGGCCTATGCGCCGGTGCTGGGAACCATCTGCATGGATCAGGTGATGGTGGACGTGACGGAAATCCCGGACGTGAAGATCGGGGACGAGGCAGTGCTTCTGGGCAGGCAGCAGGGAAAGGAGATCCCGGTCGAGGAGCTGGAGCAGGCTTCCGGCTTATGCTCCGGAGAGCTGTTTTACGGTTTTACCTGCCGGCTTCCCATCGTGGTGACTGGAAGGGCACAATAAGGAACTAATAACATGGAATATGAAAAATCTAATACGATCAGGGGGTATTCGGCTATGAGTCGTGTATCAAAGACCGGAAAATGCGTGGGACGTTCCTCCATCCGCATTTTCCTGGAAAAACAGAATCAGATTGCAAAAACCTGCGGCGACATGATTTCCTTTACCATTGGGGAACCGGACTTTTTAACGCCGCCGAACATTGTGGAGGCCGCAAAGAAGGCGCTTTCTGAGGGCAAGATGAAATATGCGCCCAATGCGGGCCTTCCGGAGCTTCGGGAGGCCGTGTCCAGGGACCTTCTCCGTACCCACGGCGTTTCTTACGATCCGGAAAAGGAGATCGTTATCACGCCCAGCGGCATGGACACCCTGCGGCTGGCGGCCATGGCGGTCCTGGACGACGGGGACGAAATGATCGTTAACGATCCCTGCTGGGCCAACCATCCCAACCATTCCAAAATGGCCCATGGGAAGCCTGTACTGGTTCCGGTCCATGAAAAGGACAATTTCTTCTATAATCTGGAGGAGCTTGAGACCTACGTCACGCCGAAAACCAAGGCGATTCTTTTGAACACGCCGAACAATCCCACCGGGGCGGTTATGTCGGAGGAGGAATTGATCCGGTTCTGCGATTTCTGCAAAAGGCACGATCTGATCGTGATCTCCGACGAGGTGTACTACAACATCATCTTTGACGGGCTGAAATTTAAGAGCCCGGCCATGGTGGAGGGAATGAAGGACCGGGTGGTCATTTCCCAGTCCTTTTCCAAGACTTATGCCATGACCGGCTGGCGGCTGGCCTTTGCGGCCGGGCCTGCGGACATTATCGAGGCCATGGGGCTGCTCAATGAGAATTCCATTTCCTGTGTCAACACCTTCGTCCAGTGGGCGGGGATCGAGGCGCTGGAGGGGACCAGGGAATACATAGACGCCATGGTGGCCGAGTTTCAGAACCGGAGGGATATTGTCTACAAGGAGATCAACGCCATCGACGGACTGTCCTGCGTGAAGCCAAGGGGGGCATTTTACGCCTTCGTGAATATCCGGGGAACGGGGCTTTCTTCTGAGGAATTTGCCACGAGGCTTCTCACGGAAAAGCACGTGGGGCTGGTGCCCGGCACGGGCTTTGGCGCCTCCGGGGAGGGCTTTGTCCGCATTTCTTATGCCACGTCCACGGAAAACCTCCGGGAGGGGATCCGGCGGATCGGGGAATTTGTGAAAGAACTGAAAAAGTAAGGGCAGAGGGCTCCGCAGAATATGCGGAGCTCTTTGGAGTTATGACGGCCGGGCATCGGCCTTCCTGTTTTCCATGGCCTTTATTTCCATGGCACAAGGGAGTTTCCCGGAAGCGGCCGTCAGAATGTCTGCCGTTTTTGTGAGTTTTGCGATTATCCGGGAATTACAGGCTTTTGCGAAACTCATAAATTCATTGAATATTCAGGGAATATTTCCGAGAAAAATCTGGGAATTATATTTGGAGGGAGGAGATGCCATGCCGATTACAGTGAAGGAGATTATGTTGCTTAAGGAATTTCAGAATTTTATTCTGATCGCAGGAAAGGAGGGAGAGGGGAACGAAATTTTGAACATCGGCATCCTGGATTATGAATATGCCAACGAGGATCCTTATCTGGAAAAGCTGTGGGCCTTCGGAAAGGGGGCCTTTGTGATTTCCAGCCTGTTATTTGCCAAGGACCATCCGGAACGGATCCTTTCGGCGGTGAAGGGGCTTTGCCGGGACGGGGTGGCGGCTCTCGCCATCAAGACGATCTATTACGAAACGCTTCCGAAGGAGGCGCTGGCATATGCGGATGCGCATGCCCTTCCGATCTATATGTTCGGCCGGGACGATGCCTATTTCCAGGATATTGCCATTCTGATCCGGGCGAAAATGGAGGAGCGGGACGACACGGAGCTTCTGGAGCAGAAGATCGGCCTGATGGTGAACGGGCAGATGAGCCTGGCCAATATCCGGAACCTGTCCCAGGAGATCCTGCCCCAGGGCGGCTACCGGAGTTATTTTTCCGTGTACTGCAAGGCGAAATCCTACTCGGAGAGCATTTATTATGTGAGGGCCTTTAATGCCCTCCGGGACCGGGTGGGGAGCCGGGATGCAGTGTTCCGGTTCCAGAACGGATATCTGGTGATTCTCGACATGGAGGAACGAATTCTGAAAGGCAGCCCGTCGGCCTTTGCCATGCGGATCCTTTCCCTCCGTCAGGAGGATTATTATATCGGGGTCGGAAAGTTCCACGGCACCATGGACGAATTCCATCTGTCCATCCAGGAGGCCCTGTATGCCAGCCGGTATGCCAGGCTTTTCGGGGAAAATCCGGTGTGCTTCCATCAGATGGGGATCTACCAGATCCTGCTTCCCTATTGCCGGAACCCGTGGCTGGAGCAGTACTGCCGGAGTATTCTGGATCCGATCCGGGAGTTTGACCGCCAGTACGACGGAGAACTGTTTCGGACGGCGGAATTATATGTGAAGAAAAACGGCGACGTGGAGGCGGTAGCGGGGGAGCTTCACCTCCACAAAAACACCATACGCTATCGGATGAACAAGGTCCGGGAGCTGGTAGGTGAAGAACGGGACGTCCGATTCGATGAACAGCTTTTCGTGGCCTTCCGGACCTGGGAGCTGCAGAAGCTTTGAAATGCGGGAATCAGGTGAAGCTGATGAAACGGTCATAAACCGCTTTCATCCGGCCGGCGAGGAACGCCTCCGTCTCCGGATGCTCCAGAAGCCCGGTGAAAAAGAGGCAGGAGGCGAGTCCGTCGCCGAACACCTTTGGCACAAAGGACAGGACGCCCTGAAAAACGGCTTCCAGGCGGAGCGCATCCTGCTCTGTCCCGGAACGGAAGCGTTCGGCGAGGGCCCGCATGACAGAGGCCGCAGAGGCGCCCGCCGGCGCTTCTGCGCCGTTTCCCGTTTTTGGATGTTCTGCCGTCTCCAGGCTTCTCAGCCTGGCCTCCGAGGCCAGGGCCTTTACCCGTCCGGCCAGAAGGCGCTCCCTCGCTTCTTCTCTTTCGGAAAGGAGGCCGAATTCTTTCTTTTTCTGAATGGAGGCGTTCCGCTTTGCAAGAAGGTCTGTGCATGCTTCCTCCAGCCCGGAAAAGTCCGGACGGAGGGCTTCCAGCCCGTCCATAAAATATCCCAGGCTTTCGGCCAGGAGCCGGCCATCCTCCCAGGCTCCCAGCTGTCTGTGGATGTTCTGCACCAGGTATTCGGCCAGACAGAGCTGCTGGTCGGCAGGAGCGTCCGTCAGGACGGGGAAGCCCTCCGGAAGCGTTCCGGAACCGGTCAGCCCATCCAGACCGGAATGCCCGGTGAAGGAGCCGTACAGGCGGTAATAGGAAGAGAATCCCTCGCAGACCTCGCTGCACTGGAGATATTGGGAGAAAAACCGGTGATCCGCAGGGAGAGAGAGGGCCTCGTAGGTCTCCAGCGTCTTCGACAGATCTTCCCAGCTTCTCGGCGTCACGAATTCCGTCCCCTTTTCCGTCCGTTTCGATACATAGAAATGCTCCGGGCGGAGAGAAAGATAAGAAAGAATAGCGCCGTGGACCGTCCGTTTCAGGGCATAGGACCGCCAGGCGTCAAGATCCGGCTCCAGGGCCAGAAGGCGGACCCGGTCCAGAGTCACAAGGTCAAACTCCCTGGCGGAACGGTTGCAGCGGCCCGGAGGGTTTCCTGCAGCCGCAATGATCCAGCCGTCGGGGAGGCGGTGGCTTCCGAAGGATTTGAACTGAAGGAGCCGGAGCATGGAGGGAAGCAGGGTCTCCGACACGCAGTTGATCTCGTCTAAGAACAGCACTCCCTCCTCCAGGCCGGTCTCCTCCATGGTGCGGAGGATATCGCCGACGATCTCGCTCATGGTATATTCCGTAACGGAATAAGAGGTCCCCTGAAAGGACCGTTCCCGGATTACCGGAAGGCCGATGGCGCTCTGCCTGGTATGATGGGTCATGGCGTAGGAAAGGAAGGCAACCCGGCAGCTTGCAGCCGCCTGCTTTACGACGGCGGTCTTTCCAATGCCGGGAGCGCCCATCAAAAGGAGCGGCCGGCGGGATTCCGGCGGAATCCGGTAAAGTCCGGCTTCGTTTTTGGCCGTGTAGGCGGCGATGGTGCGGCAGAGCTCTTCGTAAGCGTCCTGGATGTTCATAGAGGGTTCCCTTTCTTTTTGTATTTCAGTTCTTTGTTTGATTCTTTGCGTCTCCCATTTAATGGTCCGCCGGCTGCTGCTTTGTATCGGCGTCTAAAATCAGGATTTCGGCCCAGTCCGGCACGTCGATGGCGTCATAATGGTCCTTTAAGAAGAGAAAGACGGTCCTTACGTCAGGCGGATCCGAAGGATAAATGCCGGAGCCGTCGGTGAAAAATAAAATGGCGGACAAATCTGAGAATTCCAGACAGTCCCGAAGCTGCCGGATGCGGGCAAAGGCCGGCCGGAAGTCGGTGCCGCCCATGCCGCAGATCTCCAGAGTGTCAATGTAATCCTTAAGATCCTCCGGGGAGGTCAGCCGGTCGTCCCGTCTTACCTCCCTGTCGCACTGGATAACATGAAGATTGAAGGGGTGGAAAAACAGCGCCTCCTCCGAGAGGAGGTTTCTGGTCTCCTCCAGGAATGCCTGGGTCATGGAGCGGGAGCAGGAGGCGGAGGTATCGATGACGATGGCAAGCTCCCGGATCCTCGCCGTCTCTTCGTATTCCAGAGGCTCCAAAAGCGGCATGCCGTTATAATGCTCCAGTCCGTAGAGATAGGGGGCATACTGGAATTCGCTGTCATTTAATTTCATTTCCTCCCCCCATCTGGCAAGGCTTTTTAAAAGCTGCCGGTAATCATGGCGGCGGGTGTCGGAAAGCCGGAGGGAATACCGGGCGCCTCCGGCCCCCTCTCCCCGCATGCCGGGGCGTCCTTTGGGTTCCTTTGCCGGGGAGAGAGGGGCTCCTTTCCCGGTAAGCTGTTTCCCCAGCCGGTTCCAGAGGGCCTTCGTCTCGGCATCGGTCTCCTTGTGGGAAGCCGGATGCGGTTTCCGCTGGGCCCCGTTTCCCTCCTGTCCCCCTCCCTCTCCGGCGGTCTTCCTTGCGGAAGGGCTTTTGCCGGGCAGAAAGACGGGCCAGAGGCCGTGGCCGTCAGAAAGGGCGTATTCCGAAAAGAGAGCGTCCCGGATCCGGTTCTGCGAGGCAGTGCCTTCCTCCTCCAGCCGTCTGGCCAGAGCGCGGGCCTGGTAAAGCGGAAGCTCCGGCGGGGAGGCTCCCAGGTATGCTTCGGGAAAGGTCTTAAAAAAGCGCCGGATGCCCTCCGGCAGAAGCTCAGGCGCCCAGATTCCCAAAATGTGCCAGGCCGCCAGGTCACAGGCCAGGCTCCAGACTTCCTTCCGGCAGGCTGCGGGCATGGAAAAGGGATGGCCGAACAGGCAGTGGATGACCTGATGGAGCAAAAGCATTTCGGCCCTGTCTGCAGCTTCTTTCGAATCAATTGGGTCCAAAGCCGGCCGGTTCCAGAAGATCCGGCGCCCGTCTGTGGCACAGAGAGGGCAGGCGCTGTCAGAAGGGATGTCCGGGGAGGGAGGATCCGGGAAAGGGACGTCTGAGGAAGGGCCGAAGACGTCCGTCAGCTTTGTCAGGGGCACGGCCAGGGCATGAAGCCGCCGGTACAGCCGCTTCCGCACAAGATTAAAAAACAGTTCCCCGCTGCTGTCCATGAAATCCTTCCTCAGTCCATACCGCAAGGCCATCTGTTCCTGATTATAATTCAGGAATTCTGATTCCATTTGATCCCGCATCCGGTCATAGTTCGATTTTTTCACAGGATCCTGTCCGCCTCCTTCCGTGATTGTCTGTCTATACTATATATCAAAATCGGGGAAATGGAAAGTTTGAAAAGATTTTTTGCGGTTTCTTGAAATAATGGTTGACAAGAATCCTTGAGTGGGATATAATAATTCCTGCGTCAAGGAAATCGATAATATGTGCGGGTGTAGTTCAATGGTAGAACACTAGCCTTCCAAGCTAGATACGTGGGTTCGATTCCCATCACCCGCTTTTCCTGTGTCTGTAGCTCAGC
>CATJIW010000071.1 GCA_949740745.1 uncultured Lachnospiraceae bacterium
ACCGCAGAAGTCACTCGGGAAAGAATCCCTCCTGCCTTCTCTGGTCTTGCTTCCACGGTGCAGAGGGCTTTTCCCGGAAATACAGCCAGAATTATTCAATGAATTTTTGAGTTTCACAGATGCCTGGAAATAAAAAAAGAGACGGAGGAACAATATGAAGCGTTCACTGGTAAATGAGTCGATCCGCTATGCAAAAGAGCTTCTGGAGAAAAATAATTTTAAACTGCCGGAGTTTGGATACTGGAGTCTTGATGAGTGGAAGGCGCATAAAGACGAGATCGGCGTAATTGAAAAACTGATGCTTGGCTGGGATATGACGGACCATGGCCTCGGCCGGTTTGATGAAATCGGATGCGTGCTTTTCACCATCCGCAACGGCCTTTTAAATGATCCGGACGTGGGAGTCCCTTATGCGGAAAAGCTCCTGATTTTCAAAGACGGCCAGAGGCTGCCCATTCATTATCATGGCTTCAAAACGGAGGATATCATCAACCGGGGCGGAGGCGCAATGTTCATCCGGCTCTACAATACGGTGGAGGGAAGGGCCGTGGATACTCCGGTGACGATCTACCAGGACGGGATCAGACATGTCTATAAGGCCGGGGAGGAAGTGCTTATTTATCCGGGAAACAGCATCAGCATCACTCCGGGGATTGCGCATACCTTTGGGCCGAAGCCGGGAACCGGCGACTTGATCTGCGGCGAGGTCTCCAAGATCAACGACGACAATATTGACAATTATCATATTGAGCTCCAGCCGAAGCAGTACGCGGATATTGAAGAGGATGAGCCGGCGCTTCATCCTCTGTGCAACGAATACGGCAGGCTGGTAAGATAAGGGGTTTTTATAAGCGGCTGCCTTTCGGACAGGGTTCGGGAGACGGCCGCTTCTGCGGTCTTTTACAGGCGTGAATGTGTACTCTCATGGAAATTAGTGATTTTAGAATTGACAGTTTGGTGAAGATGATATACAATAATGACATATTATACCGCCGGACGTGGAAAAATGACGAATTTCTTTTTGGGATTTAAAAGAAAAATGTGCAGGATAACCAACTTCGGCGGCGTAAAATTTGAGCAAACGGAGGTTGTACAATGAAAAAAGAGGAAAAAGCCAAAAAGGTGAGGGAAAAAAGAGTTCCGACCCTTCTGGAGGCGGTCATTCCGATCATCGCCATGCTGGTGATTCTGACCATCGGCAAAGGCGTGCTGGGGTATGCCACGGAACCGCTTTTGATCCTGGTGGCCTGTGTGGCGGCGATTCTTGCCTTCCGGGTTGGCTGTACCTGGGATGAGCTGATGGACGAGATCTGTCAGAAGATCGCCAAGGGGATGCCGTCGATCCTGATTCTGATCACCGTAGGCGCCATGGTGGGAACCTGGATGGCATCCGGGACCATCCCCATGATGATTTACTATGGCGTTCAGATTGTCAGTCCCAGGCTGCTTTTGGTGACGGCATTTTTGATCACCGCCGTGGTTTCCGTCGTTACCGGCACGTCCTGGGGCTCCGTGGCGACCATGGGTGTGGCCCTGATGGGCATTGCGGGTGCGCTGGGCGTCTCCCTGCCGGCCACTGCCGGCGCAGTTATTGCGGGCAGCTACTTTGGAGACAAGATCTCTCCTTTGTCCGACACCACCAATCTGGCGCCCATGGCGGCGGGCAGCCAGCTCTATGAGCACATCGGCCATATGTTTTATACGACGATCCCTGCCACGATCGTTTCTCTGATCGTGTACGCCATCGTGGGGATGAATGCCGACGTCAGCGCAAGCGTGTCTTCGGAAACTGTTACGACTATGCTGAGCCAGTTAGACAGCATGTACAGCTGGAACCTTCTGATCCTTCTGCCGGTTATCATTGTTCTGGCCGGTTCCCTGCTGCGGCTGCCTACGATTCCCGTCATGCTCGGAAGCTGTGTGGTGGCCGGCCTTGAGGGCATTTTCCTTCAGGGTGTTTCTTTAAAGAACGTGCTGGGCGCAACGGTCAACGGGTTTAACATTTCCATGATCGAGCGGGCCGGATTTGATGCGGCGGGCGCTGCAGAGAGTGTGACCAAGCTGCTGAACCGGGGCGGCATGATGAGCATTATGACCACGACGCTGCTTGTGCTCTGTGCCTTCTGCTTTGCGGGCATTATGAGCAAGGCGGGCTTTTTGGAGGTCGTGCTCCACAAGATTCTGTCCGTGGCAAAGAGCACCGGCTCCCTGATCCTGTCCACCGTGGTATCCTGTATCACCATGGCTCTGTGTACCGGAAATTCTTATCTGTCCATCCTGATCCCCGGCGAAATGTTCAAGGACGCTTACCGTGAGCGGGGCCTGGCGGCCAAAAACCTGTCCCGAACCCTGGAGGACGCAGGAACGGTGTTTGTGCCCCTGGTGCCCTGGTCGGCCGCCGGCGCATATATGGCGGCCACTACCGGAGTGGATACGTTGTCTTATCTGCCCTGGGCGGTGCTGTGCTATACCGGATTCATTTTTGCCATTATCTGGGGCTACACCGGCTTTGGCATTGCCAAACTGAGCGAAGAGGAAATGAAAAAGACCGACGGGGCCGCCGAGTGAAGGCGCTGATCTGAAAGGCGAGGGATAATGCGATGATCAAACTGCTGAAGCATGCGGATGTATATGCCCCGGAGCATCTGGGGAAGAAGGACGTTTTGATCGCCGGGGAAAAGATATGCAGGATCGACGATCAAATTGAAGGCTATGAGGGGCTGCCGGACGTGGAGGTTTTTGACCTGGACGGAAAAAAGCTGGCGCCCGGATACATTGATCTCCACGTCCACATTACCGGGGGCGGCGGAGAACAGGGGCCGGCCTCGCGGGTTCCGGAGTCTCAGTTAAGCGTGTTTACCAGAAACGGCATTACCACCGTGGTGGGACTTCTGGGAACCGACGGGATTACCCGCAGCATGGAAAACCTGGTCGCCAAGGCCCAGGCCCTGAACGACGAGGGGATCACGGCTTATGCGCTGACCAGCGCCTATGGGTATCCGCCCATTACGCTTACCGGAAATGTGGAGAAGGACATTATGATGGTAGAACCCATCATCGGAGTCAAGCTGGCCGTCAGCGACCATAGAAGCTCCAATCCCACGGGGGAGGAACTGATCCGTCTGGCCACTGCCGCCAGAAGGGCCGGCCTCTTAAGCAATACGCCGGGGCTGGTGACGATGCATATGGGCTCCGGGAAGGGCGGGCTTGATCCGGTGTTTTATGCCCTGGATCATTCGGACCTGCCGGTCAGAAATCTGCTGCCCACTCATATGGGACGGAGCAGGGAGCTGCTGGATCAGGGCGTGGAGCTTGTCCGCAGGGGCGGGTACATAGACATCACTGCCGGCTGCGACCCGGCAGAGGTGGAGGCGATGGCCGACATGATCGAATATGCCCTGGGGCAGGAGGGAGTCGGCGCAGAGCGGGTTACCGTATCCAGCGACGGGTACGGCAGCCAGCCGCGGTTCAATGAGCTGGGCGAATGCGTGGGACTGACCTATGCGTCTCCCGGGTCCCTCCACGAGACGGTCCGTTCCCTGGTGAGGCGGGGACGGGAGCTGGAAGAGGCTCTCAGGCTGGTGACTGCCACTCCGGCGGATATATTGGGCAGGACCGGCGTCAAGGGCTGTGTGGCCTGCGGGGCGGACGCAGACCTTCTGGTACTGTCCGAGGGGCTGGAGATCGAAGGGCTGTTTGCCAGAGGCCGGACGGCGCTTTGGGACAAAAAGGTCCTTATCCGGGGAAAATTTGAAATGTAGCCAAAAAAAAACGGGGCGCGGCTTTGCAAGCCGTGCCCTTTTAGCCGGCTGTGCCCGTTTTTTTGCCCTGGGACCTCTTGACCGGATATGGTTTTTGTGGTATAGTGAATAGGCGTATGGAAGCGAGGGGCTCTTTTTTTTTGTCTTATTATATGAAAAAATCAGCCCCGATCACAAAAAAATAATAACGGAGGTGGAAGTTGTGCGTGTAAGGATTACATTGGCGTGTACGGAATGCAAGCAGCGGAATTACAACATGACGAAGGATAAGA
>CATJIW010000072.1 GCA_949740745.1 uncultured Lachnospiraceae bacterium
AGCCAGAATCCCCGCCAGGGTCGTCTTCCCCAGCCCCGGCGGCCCGTAAAACAGCACGTGGTCCAGGGCCTCCCCCCTGGATCTGGCCGCATCGATGTATACTCTCAGCATGTCCTTCGCCTTCTGCTGTCCGATGTATTCATCCAGGGACCTGGGACGCAGATGATTCTCAATCCCCTGATCCTCTTTCACAAACTCCGTATTGATCACCCGCTTCTCCATGGGCCTTCGTTTCCTTTCTCCTTTAGAAAATCCCAGACATTTGTGAAACCGGAAATTACCGGAATATTCTGGCGGTATTTCCGGGAAAAGCCCTCTGCGCCGTGGAAGCAAGACCAGAGAAGGCAGGAGGGATCCTTTCCCGAGTAACTTCTGTGGTTCTGGGCTTGCCGGAATGCCTGGCGCAGCAGGCTTTGGACGGACATATCGCCGGAATATTCAATGAACTTCAAGTTTCGCTGCTGCCTGTCAGAAAATCCTCCGCCTCTTTAAAACGAGGTCATCTGCTTAAGCGCCGCCTTCAAAAGCGCCTCCACCGTAAGCTCCCCGGCGTCCTGTATGCCGTTCACCGCCTTCATGGCCTCGGATGCGCTGTAGCCGAGGGCCGTCAGGGCCTGCACGGCTTCCTCCTTCACTCCCTGAGAAGCCCCCCGCTCCCCCGCCGGAGCATCTTCGCGGCTCCGCCTGATTTCAAAGGCGTCTTCCAGCTTAAACTTGTCCTTAAGCTCCAGAATCAGCTTTTTTGCCGTTTTAACACCGATGCCGGGCGCCCTCGCAATGGTCTTCGCATCCTCCGAAAGGACGGCAAACCGCAGATCATCCGGCGCGATCACCGACAAAACTCCGAGGGCCCCTTTGGGTCCGATGCCGCTCACTCCGATCAGAAGCCGGAATACCTCCAGGTCCTCCCTCGCCGCAAAGCCATAGAGCCTCGGCGCCTGGTCCTGTCCCATATGGAGATAAGTATGGACCCGGATCTCCGTCCCCACAGATGCCGCCTGCAGCATGGAAAAGGGCACCTGGATCTGATAGCCGATGCCTCCGGTCTCCACGATCAGCGATTCTTCATATATTTCCTGCAGCCTTCCTTTTATATAGGCGATCATCGTTCCCTTCCCCTTTTCCCTGTTTTCTCCAGACAGTGTATCACACTTCCGCTTCCCTGACAAGCCATTTCGCACACGTGTTCTGTTTTCTCTTGACAAACTGCCGTCTTTCCCTTTATAATGAAGCCATGAAGACCATTACCAAAGAATTCACCTGCACAATCTCTTACGATCTGTCCCGCCTCGGGGATCCGGAGCGGCTTTTATTTTTTGACATCGAGACCACCGGGCTTTCGGCAAAACGGGATCTGGTCTATCTGATCGGCTGCGTCTATCTGAAAAACGGCGTCTGGCGCCTGAAGCAGTGGTTTGCCGATTCTGCCGAAGCAGAGGCGGAGCTTCTTGTCCACTTTTTTCTGTTTGCTTCCCGTTTCTCCGTGCTGGTCCATTTTAACGGCGCCGCTTTTGACCTGCCGTTTTTAAAGGAACGGGCCGCTCTGCATCATACGCCCGTTCCCGGACGCATTCCGGAAAGCCTTGACCTCTACAGGGAGCTCAGGCCTCTGAAAAAGCTTCTCGGGCTGGCAGACTGCCGCCAGAAGACCCTGGAGGCCTTTCTCGGAACCGGCAGAAAAGACCCTTACGACGGAGGCCGGCTGATCCGTTTCTACTGGCAGTATCTGCGCACCGGGGAAACCGCCCTTTCCGATGCGCTTCTTCTCCACAACGAGGAGGACGTCAAAGGACTTCCGGCCCTGCTTTCCCTTCTTTCTTACCGGGACTTTTTCTCCGGAGAATTTTTCCCGGAATCGGACCGGCTCACAGTCGCAGCGCCTGCCCGCAGGGAATGCTCCGGCGCCCCGGAGGATCCTTCTCTCCCGCTGCCTGCCCGAATGCTTCTTGTCACCTGCCGAAGTGCCGCCTGCCGCCTGCCCGCCCCCTGCCGGTTTTCCTCCGAAGACTGCCTGATCTGCGCCGGCGAAAATATTCTCTCCCTCCGCATTCCTGTTTTTGAAGGAACCCTGAAATACTTTTTCGAAAACCACGCCGATTATTACTACCTTCCGGAAGAAGACCGGGCCATTCACAAAAGTGTCGCTACCTTTGTCGACCCGGCCCACCGGAAAAAGGCCTCGGCCAGAACCTGTTATCAGAAGCATGCCGGTCTTTTCTTTCCCGTGCCCGGGGACGCCGGGGAAGGACGCCCCGTCTTTTATTCCGCATACAGAAAAAATCCGCCCTTTCTGGAATACACCGAAGGGATTTTTCTGGATTTTGATTTTTTACATAAGTTCCTTCTTGCAACTCTGTCCAAATAGTGTTATGATTCTATCTGTTCCACCTCGATTTTTGTCGTTTTTAGAAAATTGTTTATACAACTTTTCACGATTCAGGAGCGTTTTATGCGAGATCCAAGAGACCTTTTAAGAAGGCTTATGATATATTATGCCGGCGACCACGAGCTGCTCTGTCCCTACCAGCTTGGAGATTCCATCTACGACGTCTATGCCTCCTACAGCCATTACCATTGCTTTGAGCATGCGTTCATCCGCAGCACGCTGACCCTGTCCGCCGGTGATCTGGAGCATTTTATGGAACAGCTTTCCACCCTGATCGAACCGCAGATGGTCCGGAACGGCCGGCCGTCGCCGCCTCAAAGCCATATCTATACCTACGTGACCGGCGTCTTCATCAGCGAACAGAAAATCCCAGAGCAGGTCCGGCGCGCGGTTCGGCGCTTCCGTTATTACCGCGGCTACGGATATTATAAAAACGGCTACTGCCAGGCCAGGATCGCCGCCTTTGACCTGGAAACCGGTTCTCTGATCATCAATCCGGCGGCCAGGGAGCTGATCCAGGAATACCGGCGGATCCTGAGATAGTCCTGACAAAGCCGGCTCTTTCCTGTTTTTCCCATCAGAAAACGCCTCCGGAATATTCCAAAGGCGTCATCCCATTCCCGTACCGGTCTTATTCTTCCACAGCTTCCTCTTCTGCATCCTCAGGCATTCCGGCATCTTCCGCTGCGGCCTCGATCGGGGCCTCCAATACCTCCAGAGCCTTCATGCTGAGGCTGATCTTCTTATCCTCGCCGTTAAAATCAACAACCTTCGCATCGATCTCCTGTCCGATGGAAAGCACGTCGGAGGGCTTCTCCACATGCTGCCTGGAGATCTGAGATACGTGAAGCAGGGCGTCAATTCCGGGCTCCAGCTCTACGAAAGCGCCGAAATCCGTCATCCTGGCAACACGGCCGGACACCACGTTCCCCACCGCATAATTATCGGCAGCCATCACCCAAGGATTCTCATCGGGGAACTTTAAGCTCAATGCGATCTTGTCGCCGTTGATATCCTTAATAAAGGCACGGATCTCTTCCCCTACCTTAAATACCTTCTTCGGATTCTCCACCCGTCCCCAGGACATCTCGGAGATATGAAGCAGCCCGTCGGCTCCGCCCAGATCGATAAATGCGCCGAAATCCGTAATGTTCTTTACCACGCCTTCCACGACCTGGCCGATCTCGATCCGCTCAAAGAGGGCCTTCTGCATCTCTGCCTTCTTGGCCAGTAGAAGCTGCTTGCGGTTTCCGATCACCCTTCTCTTTCTGGGATTGAATTCCGTAATGACGAACTCGATCTCCTGATCCGCATATTTCTCCAGATTCTTCTCATAAGAATCGGAAACAAGGCTTGCGGGGATAAAGACCCTGGCGCCCTCCACGTTTACACTCAGGCCGCCGTCCAGAACCTGGACCACCTTCGCCGTCAGGACCTCCTCATTATTAAAGGCCTCTTCCAGACGCTTGTTTCCCCG
>CATJIW010000073.1 GCA_949740745.1 uncultured Lachnospiraceae bacterium
CTGTGTCTGTAGCTCAGCTGGATAGAGCAACGGCCTTCTAAGCCGTGGGTCGGGGGTTCGAATCCCTCCAGGCACGTTTCTGTGCCGAACAGAAAAGGATATATGGTGGATATAGCGTAGTTGGTTAACGCGTCAGATTGTGGCTCTGAAGACCCAGGGTTCGAGTCCCTGTATCCACCCTCATGTATGGCCAAGTGCTGTGCACATCATTCACAGGAAGATGATGGGCTATCGCCAAGCGGTAAGGCACAGGACTTTGACTCCTGCACTCGCTGGTTCGAATCCAGCTAGCCCAGTGCAGACGCCGTTTGGAAACGGCAGAAAATTAAATGAGGGCCACTAGCTCAGTCGGTAGAGCACTTGACTTTTAATCAAGTTGTCTGGGGTTCGAATCCCCAGTGGCTCAGGAAGAAAGCCTTTGAAATGGAAATATGTGGACGTGAAAAGCATCTTGCAGAAGGGTGCTTTTTCTGTTTGATTATAAGTGTTGCAAATAAAGCCTGACTATTACGGAGGACGTCAATATGAGCATTATGAAGCGGAAGAATATAATCATTATTTTACTTGCGGTCATTGGCGCGGTATATTTTGGGATGGGATTTTTCGGACATTCCGAAGATAATAAGATGGTATATTTTGAGAAGCCGGATTATATAAAACTTAATATTGATAAACAAGAATACGTATTAGAGGCAGATGCGAAGGCTTACATAACATTATTTGATGAGATGAAGCAGTGCTGGGAGAGCAGTAAGACGGATGAAGGGAAGTTGGAGTTTGCCTTACTTTTATATTTGGATAAGGAACCGAAAGATACGTTAAAGGTCACCTGTTATTATGAAAAGCCAATTATATGGACGATGTATGGTGATGGGTCAGGCAGGAAAATAGAGGCGCACACCTATACTTTTTTCCCCTTTGATCAGGAACATTCTGGCTATGCGGTCATTTCTGAAAATGAAACTTATTTGAAAGATGCATTTATCATTAATTTTAAATATACGGAGGAATTAAAGGAGCTGTTATCACAATATCAATGAAAAGATTTTTGGCTTTCCAGGGTGGACGGTTGCGTTATACTGATTTATGAAGGCGGGGACAGGCTGTATTGGCCTGTCCCCAAGCTGTCTGTTTTATCTCTCCAGATGCTTCCTGGGAGTTTCCTTCATGAAAGTGCGCACATGGGCCTCGTCCTTCAGGACGAGATGGGCGCCGATGCCGGTGGCGTTTAAGGAGCCGGCGGCACAGGCGAAGTCGGTGCATTCTTTAAAGGACCAGCCTTTCAGGAGGCCGTGGGTAAAGCCGCCCAGGAAATTGTCGCCGCAGCCGGTGGTATCCACGGGCGTAACCTCATAGGCGTCGGTGAAGAACCGTTCGGAGGCATTCTTGAAAAAGCAGCCGTCGCCGCCCAGCTTTAAGACTACGTTTTTCACGCCGCGGGACAGGAAAAAGTCGGCGATCCTGTCCGGGTCAGTTTCGCCCGTGGCGTAAGCGGCCTCCTCCATGCTGGGGACCATATAGTCTACATGAGGATAGACGCAGAGCATGGCTTCCGGGCCGATATGGTTAATGTCGTAAGTCATGTCGCAGATAGTGAGTGTTCCGAAGGACTGGGCGCGCTTCAGGACGTCGGCGATCCCCTCGCCGTCAAGCATGGGCAGGCAGAAAAGGCTTCCCACGGTGATGGCGCGGGTGCTCTTTAAAATTTCGTCGGTGATGTCCTCCCGGACAAGCTCACAGGCAGAGTTTCCCTGCTTGACCAGGAAGGAACGCTCGCCGTCTGTCTTGATGACCACGATGGCCATCATCATTTCTGCCGCTTCGTCCCGGATGATCAGGGAAAGGTCGATGGGCTCCCGTTCCAGGCTGGAATAGATGCTGTTTCCGATGGAATCATTGCCGATCTTGACCAGGAGGGCGGTCCTGCTCCCCAGACGGGCCAGGGTGACGGATTCGTTGTCGGCGTCGCCGCCGCAGGTGACAAGGGCCGTCTGCCCTTTTGTGGTGTCCCGGCTCAGGGCGTCCTGATCAATTCCGGTAATGACAATGTCCTGAACGACATTGCCGATGCAGACTACGTCAAATTTGCGGTTCATAAATCGTTGTCCTTTCTGTTGCATAAACGGTTTTTATATGTGGAGGCGGGAAAACGACCCGCCGGGAGTTACTTCACGGAAAAGCGGAAGGTAGTGCAGAGCTCCATGGGAGCGTCCTTTGTCACTGCGCAGGAGGGGAATTCGGGCCGGTTGACAGAGTCCGGGAAAAACTGGGTTTCCATGCAGAAGCCGCTCCGGTTTCCGTAATGGGCGCCGTTCTTTCCGGCCTTGCGCTCGTCCAGGGAATTGGCGGTGTAGAACTGGAGTCCCGGACTGTTGGTGCAGACCTCCATGAAAATGCCGCTTTTCGGGGAACGGGCCGATGCGCAGACGCCGTCTGTCTTTTTCAGCACATAATTGTGGTCATAACCGCCTCCAAAGGCAAGCTGGGGATGGCTGCCGTCGATGTCCCGCCCGATGGCCTTGGGGACGCTGAAGTCAAAATCCGTGCCGCCGACGGGAAGCAGGACGCCGGTGGGAATGGATTCTGCGTCCACTTCCGTGATGGCGTCGGCGCCGATAAAGACCTCGTGATCCATAACGGTGCCCGAAGCATGTCCGGACAGGTTGAAATAGCAGTGGTTGGTCAGGTTGCAGAAGGCTTCCGTTTCCGTGGTGACATGGTAGGAAATGGAAAGCGCATTGTCCTCCGCAAGGGAATAGGAGACGCAGGCTGTAAGGCCGCCGGGATACCCGCCGTCTCCGTCAGGGCTTTCCAGACGGAAGGTCAGGCGATCCTCTGACTCCTCCGAGACCGGCCAGAACCGGCGGCCGTAAGCGCCGGAGGCGCCGTGAAGGTGGTTTCTTCCTTCGTTTTGTTCCAGCTGCCAGGTCTTTCCGGCAAAGGAAAACCGTCCTCCGGAGATCCGGTTTCCATAGCGGCCCACCACGCAGCCGAAGCTGGCGGGATTGCGGTTATAGTCCTCGCAGGTTTCATAGGCCAGGGCCACGTCGGTGGGAACGCCGTCCCTGTCGGGAACGGTGATGGATAAAATGCTGCATCCCACGTTGCAAAGCTCCACGGACATGCCTCTTTTATTGGAAAGCCGGTAGCGGTATACGGTTTCCCCGGTCTTTGCGGTACCCCATGCTTTTTTCTCAAGCTTCATACAATTCTGTTCCTTTCTTTTGATCTGTCCGGAGGGCCCTGCCAAAAAAATCCCCGCGGCGGCTGCGGGGATTTTGGGCTGTGGACCGGCTCACGTTGTTTTAATCATAATATCATGACGGGGTGTGAAAAGCAACAATTAACCTTGCTGTTTTTGATGTAAAAATGTTATACTGCTAATGTCAGACGGAAGGGGGAATATGTTTGCTGAAAGAGAAGCGGCGCCAACAGATCTATGAAATGCTTATAAAGAACGGGGAGGTTCAGACCAGCCAGCTCTGCGGGACCTTTGGGGTGTCGGACATGACCATCCGGAGGGATTTGGAGTACCTGGCGGGCTCCGGATGCGTGGCCAGGACCCATGGAGGTGCGGTTTTCAAACAGAGCAGGAAGCCGGATGCGGCTTTTAAAGGGGTCATTGAGCAGGCGAGGGAAAAGATCGCCAGAAAGGCATTTGAACTGATCGGGAACGAGCAGAGGATCTTTATTGATTCCGGAACGACGACGGCCCTTTTGGCGGAAAATCTTCCCATGGACAGCCGGAATATCGTGGTCACCACCAATCTGAAGATTGCGGGGCAGGTCACGGACCGGCCCTATATTTCAGTATTGATCATCGGCGGTTCCCTGCGGCCCCAGACCCTGTCCTGCTACGGGACTCAGACGGAGGAGCAGATCCGGCGGTATCGGGTGGACGTGGCCTTCCTGGGGGCCAGCGCCGTCGGGAAGGATGGATATCTGTACGACGGTTATGAACCGGAGGCGGGGGTGAAGCAGAACATCATTCAGTCGGCCATGAAGACTTACGTGATGGTGGATTCTTCCAAGTTCGATACTTACAGCCTGATCTCCTACAGTCATTCGAAAAGCGTGACCGGGCTCATAACCGACAGCGGCATCTGCCCTGAAGTGAAAAGGCGGCTGGAGGAAATGGGGGCCAATGTCATCGTGGCGGAGGAATAGCGTCCGGCGGGCATTCCGGAGACGGCCTGCGGCAGGGGACGCTCAGTGGTACAGGGTGCTCAGTGGTACAGGACGCGGATCCGGATCCCCTGGCTGTAATTGCCGAAATGGATGCCGAAAAGCATGAGGCCGCCGATATGTTTTGCGTGCTCAGGCACAGCAAGCCGGAAAAGGAAACCGGAAGCTGTGTCTGTTTTTATGTCCCGGATGGATGCGGTCTTGTTTCTGTAGTGCAGGGGGGAGCTGAAAACGGCTGTCATAAGTTTTTTCGATGTTCTGCAGTTTCCTGGCTGCCGGGACCTGCATATTTCATGACGGAGGCGCATATACATGGAAGAGGGGGCCTCGATCTGTTCGGGAAGGATGGGACAGGCCGGAAACGTTTATGAGTGTTTGAATATGTTCGAATATGTTGTGTTTGACCAAGGAAAGTTTTGGGATAATCATAAAAATTGTGCAAAACTATTGCAAATCAAGAGAGCATGTGATATTATTTGTTCGTAAACACAACAAAAACAAATGGATAAAATTAAAAAAGTTTAAGAATGTTTGTTTTTGTTTGGAGGAATAAAATCAAAAGGAGAATGTTTTCATGAAGAAAAAAGTGTTGTGTGTTCTGATGGCGGCAGCGATGACGGCGGCCATGCTGGCCGGCTGCGGCGGCAAGGCGGAGGAGACCAAGGCGCCTGAAACTGAGGCAGAGACCAAGGCTCCCGAAACGGCTGCGCCGACGGAAGCGCCGGAGACGGATGCCGCAGAGACTAAGGCAGAGGACGGCAGCGAAGCGGCGGGCGGAAGCGAAGGCGGGAAGTACGGCTGTGCGGTGCCCAATGCGCAGAATTCCTTTTATGCGACCTGTGTGGCCGGTGTGGAAGAGGGCGTGAAGCAGTATGATCCCACGGCCTCCGTGGTAGTGACGGACGCTTCCGGCGATTCCCAGAAGCAGATGGATCAGATCGCAGATCTGGTGTCTCAGGGCTGCAAGGCCATTATCTGCATTCCCATTGATTCCAACGCCATCATTCCTGCACTGGAGGAAGCGGCCAAGGCGGGCGTTCCCGTGGTATGCATGGACACTCCGGCAGGAGAGACGGATGCGGTGGTATCCACTGTGGTTTCCAACAATTACAGCGCCGGTGAGATTGCCGGACGGGCCCTTTTAGAAGGCATCGGCGGCAAGGGAAAGATCGCAACCATTACCACTACCGGAAGTGAGGCGGTCAACGACAGGAAACAGGCCCTTTATGATCTGATCGAGAAGGAATATCCCGACGTGGAGATCGTTCAGGAGGAGATCGTTCAGAATGCCACCACGGAGGAGGCTCTGACCCTGATGGAGAATATCTGCCAGGCCAACCCGGATCTGGCGGGCGTGTTCACCACCGGCGACGTATTTGCCATCGGCATCTGCTCGGCTCTCCAGTCCAATAATTATGCGGCAGGCGAGGTGAAGGTTACCAGCGTGGACGGAACCAATAATGCGGTGGAGCTGATCGAATCCGGCTATCTTTTGGCCACGGCGGCCCAGCTTCCCAGGGAGCTTGGCATCCACAGCGTGAAAAACGCCCTGGATTACATTAACGGCAAAGAGGTTACGGAGCTGGAAAATCTGGACTGCATGGAAGTGAATAAGGACAACGCCGGTACATATGAGGGCTTCTGATCCTCGGGGCTTCCTGTAAAGCAGGGGAACAAAACAGTAAACGGTCAGGGCGGCATGCGGCAGCATTCCGCCCTGAATTTTATGAAAGTGTCCGGAAGGCTTTCCGGAGCTTATGAAGGGAAAAGCGAAATGAGCGAATTGGCATTGAGAATGGTAGGCGTGAATAAGGTCTTTCCCGGAGTAAAGGCTCTTGACGACATCCATTTTGAGGTGGAAAAGGGAGAGATCCACGCTCTGATCGGTGAAAACGGAGCGGGAAAATCCACGCTGATCAAGATTCTGGCCGGCATTTACCGGCCGGACGGGGGCGAGATATTTATCGACGGCCGGCCGGTGGAGATGGATAACGTGGCCACGGCCAGGAAGCACGGCATCAGCGTCATCCATCAGGAGCTTAGCCTGGCGAAAAACATGACGGTGGCCGAAAATATCTTTATGGGGAAGTTTCCGGGAAAAAAGGGCGGGTTTGTGGACGACGCAAAAATGCTTTCGGAGACGGCGAAGCTTCTTAAGCTGATCGGGATGGAGGAGCTGGCGCCGGACACGCCGGTATCCCGCCTGAGCGTGGCAAAACAGCAGATGGTGGAAATCTGCCGGTCCCTGTCCGAGGAGACGAGAATCCTGGTTATGGACGAGCCGACGGCGTCCCTGGCCGCCGCAGAGGTGGACCGGCTGATGGGCATTATGCGGATGCTGAAGGAAAAGGGCGTGACCATCATCTTCATTTCCCACAAGCTGAACGAGATTTTCGAGATCTGTGACCGGATCACGGTTATGCGGGACGGCCGGTATATCGGGACGAAGGCGGTGAAAGACATGGCCTACGAGGAGCTGATCAATATGATGGTGGGCCGGGATCTCCAGAATATTTATCCGCCCCATGAGACAAATCCGGGAGAGATCCTTCTGGAGGCCAGGCATATCAGCTCCGACCGGGTGTTTGACGCCGGCTTTACCCTGCGCAGAGGGGAGGTCCTCGGCTTTTACGGATTAATGGGGGCGGGACGCTCTGAGCTGATGCGGGCCCTCCTGGGGATTGACAAAAGCACAAAGGAAGCCGTTATCCTGGAGGGAAAGGAGGTTTCCGTCAACAATCCCACCGAGGCGGCGCAGGCAGGGATCGTGCTGGCGCCGGAGGACCGGAAATACGAAGGTCTGATCTTAAAACAGACCGTCGGCTTTAATATTACGCTTCCTATTTTAAAAAGGATTATAAAAGGGATCCGGCTGGATAAGAAGTTCAATGACGAGACCATTGAGAGCATCGGAAAGAGGCTCCGGATCAAGACGCCGTCCTATGAGGCGAAGGTGGTGAACCTGTCCGGCGGGAACCAGCAGAAGGTGGTCCTGGCCAAGTGGCTGGTGACGAATCCCAAGGTGCTGATTCTGGATGAGCCGACCAGGGGCATTGACGTGGGGGCCAAGCAGGAGATCTACAAGCTGATTTACGAGATCGTCGCCATGGGGGTGGGGGTGATCCTGATCTCTTCGGAAATGCCGGAGGTTATGAACCTCTGCGACCGTATTTACGTGCTTCGGGAAGGAAGGATTACCGGGGAGCTTCAGAAGGAAGAGATCACGGAACAGACCATTATGCAGTATGCGATAGGAGGAATTGAATCATGAGCGGAGAAACGGTGAAGAAGACAAATCCGGTGAAGCAGTATCTGAACAACAACATCGGCATGCTGATCGGCCTGGTTGCCATGTGCGTCCTGATCTCGGTGCTGCAGCCGAATTTCCTGCAGGTGAAGAACCTGTTCAACATCATGAGGTCCATTTCCATTACCGGGATCATCGGCTTTGGCATGACCCTGTGTATTATTATCAACGGGATCGACCTCTCCCAGGGCTCCGTCATTGGCTTTACGGCCTGCTTCTGTGCATGGCTGATCACCGGGGTGGGACTGCCTTTCTGGGCGGCGATTCTGGGGGCGCTGATCGCCGGCTCCCTGTTCGGCGTGTTTAACGGGGCCCTTCTGGCCAACACCTCCCTTCCGCCCTTCGTGGTGACTCTGGCCACTCAGTTAATCGGGCGGGGCGGCTGCTACGTGATCACCAGAGGGAATATGATCAACGTGGATCCGGCCTTCGGCCAGCTTGGCAACGGCTATCTGTTCGGCGTGGTGCCGCTTCCGGTCGTTTATCTGATCGTGATTTTTGTGTTCATGTTCCTGCTCCTTGGGAAATCCAAGTTCGGCCGCTGTGTCTACGCCATCGGCGGCAACCGGGAGGCGGCCCGCTTTACCGGTATCAAAATAAAAAAGGTCACCTGGATCGTCTATTCTATTTCAGGATTTCTGGCGGCCGTGTGCGGGATCATTTCCTGCTCCAGGATCACCACGGGACAGCCGACCACGGGAAACGCCATGGAATTTGACGCAGTGGCGGCCTGCTACCTGGGCGGGATCAGCTATCTGGGCGGGGAGGGCCGCATCGGAAGCACTCTTTTAGGAGCCATCGTGCTGGGAGTGCTGGCCAACGGCATGAGCATGCTTCAGGTGCCCTGGTATGTCCAGAATATCACCAAGGGCTGCATTATCCTGGCGGCCGTGTTTTTTGACGTGATGAGAAAGGAACGGGGAAAGAGCAGATAAGCGTTTCTCCGGTGCTTAAGACAAGAGAAGGGGCTCCGGCAGGAGAAGGAAAGCCTGCCGGGGCGGACTGCCGAAAGGGGCAGAGGAAGGAAGAAAAAATGGCATTATCCAATTATACAGAACTGCTCGCCTATGCGAAAGAGCATAAGATCACCATAGGCGCATTTAACGCACTCAATATGGAGATCCTGCAGGCCCTTGTGGCGGCGGCGGACAAAAAGAATGCGCCCATCATCGTGCAGACGTACCATAAGCATGTGGATTTCGCCGGGGCCGACTACATGAGGGCCATTGCCCTGGCGGCCTCCGAATGTTCCAAAGTGAAGATCGCCATGGGGTTAGACCACGGCCGCTCCTATGAACAGGCCAGGCTCTGCGTGGAGGCCGGGTACAGCGGGGTCATGATCGACCTGGCCTCCGAGGATTATGAGTACAACGTAAGGGAGACCTGCCGGGTGGTGGAGATCGCCCATGCAAGAGGGGTTTCCGTGGAGGCGGAGCTGGGAACCATCTCGGATGCGGACCGGACGCCGGAGGAGATTGCGAAGGGCTATACGGATCCGGAGGTGGCCCGGCGGTTTGTGAAAGACACGGGGATCGACTGTCTGGCTGTTTCGGTGGGAACGGCCCACGGGGAATACAAATATGAGCCCAGGATCAATTTTGAACTGTTAAAGGAACTGGTGGACACGGTTTCCTGCCCCATCGTGGTTCACGGAGGCTCCGGGACTCCGGACGAGGAGGTGGCCAAAATGGTACGGATGGGGGTTGCCAAGCTGAACGTGGGAACGGATTTCTTCAACGCTTATAACGACGCCCTGTACCGGTTCTATCAGGAGCATACGCCCCACTGCGATATCGCCGACGCTCTGGCGGAGGCGAGGGCGGCCGTAGAGCGGGTCGCCCTGCAGAAGCTGGACGTGCTGACCAGGTTCCGGGTATAAGCCGGTGAAGGCGGTATATGCGGGGCTGGACGTGGGAACCTCCGGCTGCAAGGCGGCGCTGATTGACGCCGGAGGGAGGTTCTGCGGTTCGGCCCACAGGGAATATGGCTTCTGCCATCCCGGCCCCGGAATGGTGGAACTGGATCCGCTCACGGTATGGAGCGCCGTATGTGAGACGCTTAAGGAGCTGGCCTCCTTTGGCTGTGAGATCCGGCTGCTGGCAGTCTCGTCCATCGGCGAGGCGCTGGTCATGACGGATGAAAAGGACCGTGTTTTAAGAAACGGAATCGTTTATCTGGACAGCCGGGGAGCGGAGACGGTGTCTTATATCAGGGAACGGGCCGGGGAGGCGTATCTTCACGGGCTGACGGGAGTTCCGGTCAATCCCATGTACACCCTGAACCGCCATATCTGGCTCAGGGCGCATGAGCCGGAGGTGGTGGAGCGGACGGCCCGTTATTTTATGTTCGGAGACTTTATTGCTTACATGCTGACGGGAGAGCGGGTCATCGACCCGTCGAGCGCTTCCAGGACCATGCTGTTTGACGCAGGGAAGCTTGTCTGGTCGCAGGAGATCGGGAACCTGTTCGACGTGCCCGTGGACCGGTTTTCTCCGGTGGCTCCTGCGGGAACCGTTATCGGGAGGCTCCGGCGAAGGATTGCGGAGGAGACCGGCCTTCCGGAAGACATGAAGGTGGTTCTGGGCTGTCATGACCAGTGCAGTGCGCTGCTGGGAGCGGGAGCCGTAAGCCCCGGCGACGTCATGGCGGGGGAAGGCTCCACGGAGAGCATCAACCTGATCGTCCACAGGGACTGCTTTAACGACGCCTTTGTGGAAAACCATCTCTGCTTTGAGCCGTACATCCGTCCGGAGCAGTATGTCGTTCCCGTGGGACAGCTGGCGCACGGCCTCAGCATCCGCTGGTTTGTGGAGGAATTTTGGAAAGAGCTGGAGATGGAGGCGGAAAGCGGCGGGAAAAGCATATATGACCTGGCGGAAGAGCGGTGCAGCGCTTCTGCGGGGGATGTCTGTTTCCTGCCCTTCCTTTCCCGTGTGAAGAGCATGGACGCATCCAACCGGGCGCTTGGCGCTTTCCTGGGTCTGGATGTGAATACGGACCGGGCGCAGATGTACCGGGCTCTTCTGGAAGGGCTCTGTCTGGAATCCAGGGTAAGCTTTGAAGTCCTGACGAAGCTTGCCCTCCCCATCCGCCGGATCACGGCTTCCGGCGGCGGAACATGAAATTTTAGACTATCTTCTTTCGGGAAGTTTTGATATAATTACGGGTATACATGAAAGAGGGTGACAGGCTTTTATGAAACGCAACAATATACCGCTTGAAATAATGGAAAAAAATAAGGCAAAAATCAGCATGGCCCTTTCCATCGCAATTCTGTTTCTTCTCTGCCTGATCATTACCCAGGTGGACAAGGCTTTCGTGTCCGCAGAAGATAAGACAGCGTCGGCCGAGAAGCAGGCGGCTGACGCTGAAAAAGAAGCGGCCCAGGCCCAGGAGACAAGCGTCTCTTCCATCCACATTCTGGCGGCCGGAAATAACATATACGACGAAAACATCCTGGCTGCCGGACAGGCGGCTGGCTCAACCTGGAATTACGATTCGGTCTACAGCCTTGTAAAAGACCAGATCAACCAAGCGGATCTGTCCATTATAACGCAGGAATCCGCTTTTACAAGCGACCACAATCTGACCAGTGGGAGCGATGTCTATTCCACCCCTGTGGAGGTGGGCAGCGCACTGGCAAACGCAGGATTCGACGTCATCGCCAGCGCCACGGACCATGCGGACGACTTCGGCTCGGAATATCTGCAAAACACGCTGAATTTCTGGCAGTCCTCCTATCCAGACACCGCAGTCGTGGGCATTCACGGGTCCCAGGAGGACGCGGCCACCGTCCGCGTGGTGGAAAAAAACAATATACGCATAGCCTTTTTGAATTACGCATTCGGCTCCAAAACCGACTCCATTAAGAACAACGCGCCCTTTATGGTGGATTATATGCAGCGGGAACGGGTGACAAACGCTATCGCTCAGGCGAAAAACGTCAGCGACTGCATTATTTTCCTGGCCCACTGGGGAAATCTCGACAACGCCGTCCCCACCGAATACCAGAATCAATGGGCGCAGTTCCTTCTCCAGCAGGGCGTGAAAGTCCTCATCGGTTCCCACCCGCTGGTGCTTCAGCCCTGCCAGATGCTTTCGGATGGGAACGGAAACGAGATGCTGGTCTATTACTCCCTGGGCAGCCTTGTGTCCGGCGCCCTGTCCGCCCCGGAGCTGATGGGCGGATTAGCGGAATTCACCCTGGAAAAAACCACCGTGGGCGAACAGACATCCGTGAAAATAACCTCCAACAACCTCACACCAACGGTTATGCACTATTCAGAAAATATGAACATATGTAATGTGTATCCCCTGTCCGCCTATACCGACGATCTGGCCAAAAGCCACGGCGTCCTGGCGGTGGACTATTACAGCGAAGCGGCCATGACCGTAGCCGGCTTCCAGAATTTATTCGATTATATTATGAAAATCCCGGTGGAGGCTTCTGGAAACTCAAACCTGCTGGACTATACCTTTAACCCCGACAGCACCCTTTCCGGCGTGGACGGAAGCATCATCTATCCCGGCGAAATCGCGGCCGCCAATGAGGCCGACGGAAGCCTGGACAGCCTTTTGCGGGTCATGTCCGGTGAAAATTCTGTGGAAAACGCCGCGGAGGACGCGGGCGTATATGACGACGGAATGGGCTATTAAAAACTTCAGGCTAAACAGATATCGAACGCTGTTTGGCCTGTTTTATTTTGTCCGAAATGGGTTTTATAAAGGCAGCCCAAATAGCTTCCTGGCGTTTCTTCTTGTCACATCCACCACCTGATCATAGGAGACGCCTTTTAAGTTCGCCAGCTCTTTTGCGATGTAGGGCAGGTTCCGGGAAGAATTGCGCTTTCCTCTGTTGGGCGCCGGAGACAGATACGGGCTGTCCGTCTCCAGGACCAGCTGCTCCAGAGGCGCATACGCCGCCACTTCCTTTAATTTTTTTCCATTTGAAAAGGTGAGCACGCCTCCGATGCCCAGATAAAGACCCATGTCCAGGTATTCCCGGGCGATCTCCACCGAATAGGAAAAACAGTGGACAATGCCGCCGTACATATCCCCCGCCCGCCCTCCTTTCTCCGCTTCCTACCCGGCATCCAGACGGGCAGAAAGCCGATCCAGCTTTTCAAACGCCTGATCCGCCCC